>JBJOIU010000003.1:0-66469 GCA_046046935.1 Bacteroidota bacterium | reverse complement strand
GAATGTGGCGCATTTGGCTCTTTTTTGGGAAAATTAGACATCAAAGTAAAAGAGGGGAAGATGGAATCGTATACTTATACATTAATGGATGTTGATCCAGAGAAATATCCAGCTAATAGTAATGTAAGTAACTTAATAAAAAATGCATCAGCCCCATTTGCAAGTTTACTCAACGAAAAAATTGGATCTACTACTACCCCATTGGTGAGGTATTTTGTTTTAGAAACTCCAATGGACAATTTAATTACGGATGCGATCATGTGGAAGTTTAAACCAGATATTGCACTAAGTAATGGATTTAGATTTTGTCAACCATTAGCAATACCAAAAGGAAGTAAAGAAGCAATTATTACCAAAGAATTTTTATGGAATATGCTGCCAGTTAATTCAACAGCAAAAAAAGGACAAATAACCGGTAGTCAACTATTAGATTGGCTTGAAAGAGAATTAGAAAATGCATTTGCAAAAGACCCAAGCAAAAGGTTTGGTGGTTGGTTTGTGCGCTTTGCTGGAATGGAAGTGAATTGTACAATAGGAAAACCAAAAGGCGAAAGAGTGAATTGGGTAAAAGTAAAAGGACAGGCGCTTGATAAAAATAAAATATACAATATAGTAGCTTGCGAAAGGGAAGGCGATCCAAATGATACTTTATGCAGAATTGAAAAAGTCAGTAACCCTCAATCTACTACTGATAATTTGCATCAAGTAATAACAGAATACTTAAGCAAGCACTCACCTGTTGCTCCTAAACTAGAAGGCAGGACGATTGCCACAGATCAGTCTTCTACATTATTAACACAATTACAAGGAACAAGTTATAATTTTAGATAAATGAAAAAGGCATACATCATTGTAATTGGATTTATTGGCATTATTGCCATTTATTTCATTGTAGGATTCATCAATGGATCTTATTTTAAAATTGATCCAAATTTAACTACAACAGATAGTACTTGGATTGCGCCAAATTTAAGTTTTGATCATACTACTACTGGCGAAGAGCGAGAATTGGTAATCTACGGAGAAGAATTAATTGCACATACATCTAGATACTTAGGGCCCAATGGATCTGTTGCCCAATTAACTAATGGAATGAATTGCCAAAATTGTCATTTGCAAGCAGGAAAAAAAGCTTGGGGAAATAATTATGGAGCAGTTTTTTCTACCTATCCTAAATATAGAGATCGAAGTGGTCAAATAGAAAGTATATATAAGCGCGTTGCTGATTGTATGGAAAGAAGTTTAAACGGCGTAGCAGTAGATAGTAATAGCAGAGAGTTTAAAGCAATTGAGGCATATATAAAGTGGCTAGGACAAGACGTAGCAAAAAACAATAAACCACATGGTTCTGGCATTGAAAAAATACCTTATTTAGATCGAGCCGCGGATCCAGTTAAAGGACAATTAGTTTATACAGCACAATGCCAAAGCTGTCATGGTGCAAATGGCGAAGGAATGATGGCGCCGGATGAAAAAGAATATGCATATCCTCCATTATGGGGTCCACATAGTTATAATGATGGCGCAGGACTATATAGAATCAGCAACTTCGCTGGTTATGTTAAAAATAATATGCCTTATCAATTAACCTCTCATCAAAATCCTAAATTAACCAACGAAGAATGTTGGGATATTGCCGCTTTTGTAAATAGTCAACCAAGACCACATAAAGATCAATCTACTGATTGGCCTAAAATAGAAAAGAAGCCAATTGATTTTGCTTTTGGCCCTTATGCAGATAATTTCCCAGCAGAGCAACATAAATATGGTCCATTTAAACCTATTAAAAAATTTTATAACAAATAAAACACACATATGATCGAACAAATGCAAGCACCTTGGCCATGGTATATTGCCGGTGCAATGATTGGGCTAATCGTTCCAGCCTTATTAATTTTAGGTAATAAAAGTTTTGGCATCTCTTCTAGTATGCGACATGTATGCGCAGCATGTTTCCCTGGAGATATTAAATTCTTTAAATACGATTGGAAAAAAGAAGCATGGAACTTCTTTTTTATTATTGGAATTGTTATTGGTGCATTTATTGCTATGCATTATTTAAAAGACCCAAATCCTTTAATTGTCAATGAAACATTAAGAAAAACATTGTCAACATATGGCATAAACAATTATGATAATCTATTGCCTATTGAAATTTTTAGCTTTGAAGCTTTATTTACTTTAAGAGGCGCTATCATGTTAATTGGCGGTGGTTTCTTAGTAGGCTTTGGTACAAGATATGCCGGCGGGTGCACCTCTGGTCATTCAATCATGGGATTAAGTAGTTTACAATGGCCTTCTTTAGTTGCTACTATTTGCTTTATGATTGGCGGCTTTTTAATGGCCAATTTTATCTTACCTCTAATTTTATCTTTATAATTCAACTATATGAACACAGAAAAAGTACAACAAGTCGATAATAATACTGCATGCGTAAATGCATCTGAACAACAACACCCAGCTTGGTACAATATTAAATATATTATTGTTGGTATTGTTTTTGGAATTGTATTTGTGAAAGCAGAAATCATTTCTTGGTTTAGAATTCAAGAAATGTTTAGACTATTAAGTTTCCACATGTATGGAGTAATTGGCACTGCTGTTGCAGTAGGAGCAATTTCAGTATTCTTAATTAAGAAATTCAATATTAAAACTATTCACGGCGAAGAGATTGTTATTGCAAAAAAAGAATTCAATAAAGGACAGATATATGGCGGCTTATTATTTGGATTTGGATGGGCTATCACTGGTGCTTGTCCTGGACCCTTGTATGCACATATTGGTGCAGGATTCTATGCCATCATAGTTGTAATAGCTAGTGCCATTGCTGGCACTTGGACTTATGGTTATTTTAAAGAAAAATTACCTCACTAATTTTATTTTCTTAATACTTTTCTAATAGCTGTGCTTGAAATAAGTGCAGCTATTAAAAGTATTCCAATTACCGTTAATTGGTTGATCAATTCACTCTTCGGTCCTTGTGCAGCTTTAATTCCCCATAAAGCCCAAACCACCACTAAGGGTGAAGTAATGTTTTTAAACTGTGTAACAAAATATACACTAAGTACAATTGCAATAGATATCATTGTTAAAGTCCAATAAATAGGATCAACTCCAAAGCCATTCCATTTTAAGGAAACCAACAATGCAGTGATATTCGCAATAGTTGCAACACTGATCCAACCGAGATACACTGAAAAAGGCGTTTTCAATAAAAAAAGATATAAGGGCTTAATTGCTGTAGCTTGTTTTTGCATAATTAAAAACACTCTAATCAAACAATACAAAAAAGCTAACATTATTAATACACTAGCACATACTTGTAAATAATGCCAAGCTAAAATCCAGGAAGCATTTAAGACACAGGTTACCCAATAATAGGGAGTGATTGCATCTAGGTATTTTTGAATTTCAGGAAATGTATTTTTTCTTACTGTGAAATAGGTAAATGAAATTGAGTAGTTCAATAATAATAAATAGATAATTCCCCAAATTGAAAAAGTAAAACCAGCTGGTACAAAATAATTTGGATAGAAAGCAGATATCTGTCCTGTGTTATAGCCATTGATGGGTAATATATTAGCCAATGCGTTGGTAGCAATGACAATAACAAACAACAACCAATTGATTACTATTTTCATAAAGAATATTTATATACTACAGATTTTTTGCATCAATACCCATTTTTCTCCAGGTTTTGCGCAGGGTAAAGATTGCTGGTATTCCCACATTAATTTTTCCCACTGTTGCACCATTTCATTTTTTGCATCCATCTTCGCTTTTTCTTCGAAGCTAAAATCATCAGTAGCTTCAATGATCATAAATAGTCTATTAGATACTCTATAAATTTCTAAATGTTGAATGCCCGCATCTTTAATAGAATCAATAATTTCTGGCCAAACAGATTTATGATACTCTTCATATAAGTCAATCAATCCTGGATCATCTTTTAAATCCAAAGCCAAACAATATCTTTTCATAAAGATTAATTAATAGATTAAATGTAGGCTAAATTTTATTGCCATACACAAATGCTTCCATTACCTGCATAGATAGAATTGCATCTGCAGCTGAACATGGGTTCTCTCCTTTGTCTAAAAAATAGTTAACCACTTGTTGAATATGATTTTGTTGATTATGTTTAGGTGCTTCAAATTGGATTGTATTCTTGACACCATTTACTTCTAGTTCTATACTTAATCCAAAAACCGGAAAACGAATTGTCCCCTTAGTACCAATTATTAAGAACTCGTCTTTTTCTTCTTGATCCATTATACTAAAATCCCATAGACCCTTACAAATAATTCCGTTCTCCATTTCAATAACCCCTTCAACAAAATCTTCTGCGGCATATATTCCTGCTTTATTCTTAGAACTACCAGTATATGATTTCAAACCATTCCCTAAGAAATAAAATATCAAATCAATTTGATGAGGTGCTAAGTCATAAAAATAACCACCTCCTGCAATACTTGGATCAATCCTCCAGTTATTAGGATCATTCGCGGCAAGATTGGTTTTCTTTAGCATGTTTATACCCAACTCTTTCACTTCACCAATAATACCCTGATCTAATATTTTTTTAACTTCTTGAAATAAAGGGAGATGTCTTCTGTAATGTGCAACAGATAGTTTTACACCAAGCTCTTCTGATGCTTTTTGTAATCTTTTGCAAGCGGCTAGATCCAAAGCCATTGGCTTCTCTAAATAAACAGGCTTACCCAATTGCATGGCCTTCATTGCATAAGCCTCTCTTACATCTGGAGGCGTAGCAATATAAATCGCATTGATTTTATCAGATTGAATTAAGTCCAAAGAATTGGTAAAGCCCAAAAGAACTTGATGTCTCTTAACATAATCTGCTAATTTTTCTTTATCTCTACGAGAAACACCAACCAAAGATGAGTTTTCAACTTTGTTAAATGCAGGACCACTTTTTACTTCGGTCACATTTCCACATCCAATAATTCCCCAGTTTATTTTTTCCATCGATTCAATTCACAAACAAGTTAATAAAAAAAGGGCAGTATAGAAATACCGCCCGAATCAACGATTGCTTGCTTATGTACATTAAAAAATGTTGCTGTCATGGATGGAGTTGAACCATCGTTAAGGGTTTTGCTGACCCTTGCCTATCCGTTCGGCCACATGACTGAGGCATAAAGATAGGGATAAAATTTATATTGTCTACTAATTTTGTAGACTTATAATAAATATTATTTTAAAAATACATAAGTATTTGATTATCAGTATATAAATGGTCGTAATAACCTATAGGCATAAAAATAAAGCTGACTATCAAGGCTTTTCTAGCTTGGGAATTGATTATATTTAAGTACAAACTTGCTTATGAAAAACAGACGTTTATTCTTAAAACAATCTGCACTAGCTTCTGGTGCTTTATTGACTCAACCGCTTTTTGGTAATGCTTCTATTTTTGGAACTGATACCATTCGTGTAGCTACTATTGGAGTGAATGGTATGGGATGGTCTAATACCAAAGCAGCGTTGAAAGTAAAAAATGTAGAAGTAGTTGCATTATGTGATATTGATGCCAATGTATTAGCTACTAGAAAAAATGAATTACTTGCATTACAACCCAACGTAAAAAAAGTAGATTCTTATAATGACTACAGAAGTATTTTAGATAGAAAAGATATTGATGTGGTGATTGTGGGAACGCCTGATCATTGGCATGCTTTACAAATGATTGATGCATGTAGTGCTGGCAAGCATGTGTATGTTGAAAAACCATGTGGTAATTCTATTGGAGAATGCAATACGATGATTGCTGCAAAGAATAGATACAATAGCATTGTTCAAGTGGGTCAATGGCAAAGAAGTCAAAAACATTTTAAAGATGCATTAGATATGGTGCATTCTGGACAATTAGGAAATATTAGAACAACCAAAGTTTGGTGTTACCAAGGATGGATGCGACCACAACCAATTGTTCCTAATACAGCAGTGCCTGCTGGTATAGATTATGCAAGATGGATTGGGCCAGCGCAAATGCGTGATTTTAATTCCAGTAGATTTCATTTTCATTTTAGATGGTTCTGGGATTATGCAGGTGGCTTGATGACTGACTGGGGTGTACATTTATTAGATTATGCAATTCAAGGAATGAAAGCAGGTAACCCAAAAAGCGTGAGTGCACTCGGTGGAAAATTTGCCTATCCTGAATTAGCAGAAGAAACACCTGATACCTTAACGGCTTTATATGAATTTGATAATTTTAATTTGGTTTGGGACTCTGCAATGGGCATAGACAATGGTTCTTATGGAAGAGATCATGGTATTGCATTTGTTGGCAACAATGGAACTTTAGTTTTAGACCGTGGTGGTTGGGAAGTAATTGAAGAGCATCAATCAAAAAATAAAATTGCTGTACCATTACACAAATCAGAAGATAGTGGCGTAGAGCTTCATTGGGAAAACTTTATTGGCGCTATTAGAAATAATCAACCAAATAGTTTGCATTGTTCAATAGAAGAAGGAGCGCATATTGCAACCATTGCACAAATGGGTAATATTGCTTACAGATCTGGACAAAAGGTAAATTGGGATCCAAAGACTCAATTATTTACCGACGCTAATATCAATAAAAATTATTACACCAAGGAGTATCATAATGGATACACTCTTCCAAATTTATAAATTATCATTATGGCGAATCGTAGAAATTTTTTACAGCAAGTAGGACTAATGGCAGGCGCTTTTTCTGCTAATAGTTTATTCAATCAAGCACATGCTGCAGAATTTGAACATATTAATTTAGTAAAGAAAAACCTAAGCCCATCTGCAATTGCAAGTGATGAAGATTATTGGAGTGTGATTCAACAAGGCTACACGGTAAGTCCAGCCATCATAAATTTTAACAATGGAGGTGTAAGTCCAAGTCCCAGAATTGTACAAGAAGCAGTGGAGCGTTTTAATAAGATGACCAATGAAGGACCTTCTTATTATATGTGGCGCATATTGGATCAAGGGCGCGAACCACTAAGATATAAATTAGCACAATTGGCTGGCGCCGATCCCGATGAAATTGCCATTAATAGAAATTCGACAGAAGCATTAAATACGGTGATATTTGGTTTGAATTTAAAAGCAGGAGATGAAGTCATTGGCACAAAGCAAGACTATCCTAATATGATTAATGCTTGGAAACAAAGAGCAAGCAGAGAAGGTATAGTGTACACGCAATTAAATTTCAAATATCCTATAGAGAATGATGAAGAAATTGTAAACGCTTTTGAAAAAGCCATAACACCTAAAACAAAAATTTTCCATATTACACATATGGTCAACTGGGTTGGACAGATTATGCCTGTAAAAAAATTATGTGCTTTGGCAAAAAAACACGGTATTGAAACCATTGTAGATGGTGCGCATAGTTTTGGATTAATGGATTTTAGTGTACCCGAATTAGGCTGTGATTATTTTGGCACTTCTTTGCATAAATTTTTATCTGCCCCTATTGGATCAGGTATGTTATGGATTAGAAAAGAGAAAATCGAAAAAATTTGGCCTTTGATATGCAATGATCAACCAAATAGTGGAGATATCAGAAAATTTGAAACCATTGGTACCAGAAGTTTCCCTATCGAACAAGGTATTGGAGAAGCTTTAAATTTTCATAATGCTATTGGATCAAAAAGAAAAGAAGAGCGTATTCGTTATTTAAAAAATTATTGGGCGACTAGAGCACAACAGATTCCTAAAGTAAAAATTAATACATCCTTAAAAGACGAATATAGTTGTGCCATTTGCGGTGTAAGTATTGACGGTATGACACCAGGAGAACTAGATAGTGCTTTGTTTAATCAATACAAGATTCACACAGTGGGCATTGTTTGGGAAAATATCAGTTGTGTTCGTATTACACCACATGTCTATACGCGCATTCAAGATTTGGATAAATTAGTCTTTGCACTTGAAAAAATCGCCGCTAAAAAAAAGTAAAGAAAAAACCCCTTAATTTTTTATAAGGGGTTTTTTATAACTTAATTCTTTGTAGGCAATGTTGGATAAGTAATTCCTAATTGCTCTAAATAAGTACCATACTTAGTTGGATCATAATAATACTTCTCTAATAAAGGACGATAAGTATTTTGAATCTCCTTGTTTAAGTGAATTGCTGGAGGATCTTTCTCTGTTATGAATGGGATGTATTTTACATCTTTAGTCTGTACATTGGTAAAATAAGATTTTGCCTCAGCTAATAATGCAGGTTTAGTAAATAAATCTAATAAAGTCATTGCAGTTGCTTCCGCTCCAGCTAAAGAACCTTTGTGTGCAATAGGCGTAGCCATTGCAATAGCATCTGCCCAATGATGTCCTTTTGTGCCAGGAATATTGGCAGGATATCTCAATACAATAGTAGGTAGGTTCCAAGAGATATCAGCAATATCATCTGATCCTCCACCCCAAGAAAAAGGAACAGAACCTTTAATAGTATCAACTACTTTTCTTAATCCATCAATAGGTCTTCCGCTATTATCTTTCTTTGGGGCTTCTACTAATGTTTGAACCCCTTTAGCTAATGCAATATCCTTATCATCCCAAATAGGCATACCCACTTTTTTAATATTAGCATACATCGCTTCAGCTAATGGTTTATTAAAATGTCCAGGCCATGCAGTTCCTAAAATTTGGTGTTTAACTGTTGTGCCCGTCATCATTGCAGCACCTTCAGAAATTTTTATTCCTGCTTCATAATTAGCTTTGATATCTTCATAAGTACGCTCTCTGAAATAATACCATACACTTGCTTTACTTGGCACCACATTCGGCTGGTCGCCACCATCCACAACCACATAATGTGATCTATTCGTTGGTTTTAAATGTTCTCTCTTGAAATTCCAACCCACATCCATTAATTCAACAGCATCTAATGCACTCTTTGCTCTCCATGGTTGTCCAGCTGCATGCGCAGCATCACCAGTAAAATCAAAGCGCACACTTACTAATCCATTACCACCATTATCTCCGTAGTCGCAACTAAAATCTCCACTGACATGAGTGAAAATACATGCATCTACATTTTTAAAATAACCATCTCTGATATACCAAGCCTTGGTTCCTACCAATTCTTCTGCTACTCCAGGCCATATCACAATAGTTCCAGGCAAATGTTCCTTCTCCATCATTTCTTTCATAGCAATAGCTGCATAAATAATTACAGCTTGTCCAGAATTATGCCCTTCGCCATGTCCTGGCGCACCCTCTACAATCGGGTCTCTATAAGCAACTCCTGGTTTTTGAGAAGCTTTAGGGATACAATCAATATCACTACCTAAAGCAATCACAGGAGAACCGCTACCCCATTTGGCCATCCAAGCAGTTGGCACATTCGAAATGCCTTTCTCTACTGTAAAACCATTTTTAGAAAGGGTATTAGTTAAATAGGTAAAAGTTTCTTTTTCTTGGAAACCCAATTCTGAATAACTAAAAATTTGATCCACCATTACTTGTACATCTTTAGCGTGCGAAGCAACAGCAGTCATTAATTGCTGCTTCATGGCAGCTAATTCTTTTTCTGAATATTTTTTTTGTGCAAAACTATTAGCAACAAAAAACAATAAAACAAAAGATAGTAGATATCTCATAGTATATGTATTAGAAGTTTAAGTTACAAAAAATAGCGTAATAATACTTAGTTGTCGAAAGTCTAAAATGAAGAAGTTAGCAAGATGAAAAACATCTGGCTTTATTGCTTATTGATTGACCCATTCTGCTTAGCAACACAGGGAGGATCGAAAACTATTCATACTGAAGCAGTTAGTTTAATTGCGGATTGGAGCATAGGTCAGTCCATGGTTATACAAACCATCAACAAAGGATACCCAATTGATTTAAGTGCGGGCTTTATTCAAAGCAAAAATTGTGATCGATGTTTGTTCAAAACATTAGATAGTTTTTTGTTGCCTCTTAAATTGGGGCCCAATCCTGTAGAAGATTTTTTACAAATTAAAATGAACCAGTCAGGAGTTATATGGGAGGCTTTGGAAATTTATGACATAAAAGGTATTTTATTATACAGAGCAAAACCTTTGCTTTCTGGCATTGCCATTCATTACACTATTCCATTTAATACTTATCTGAAGGGCTTATACTTTTTAAAAGTCTATTTTTTAGTGGACGGAATTTATCCAGTTTCAAGAACATTCCAAATTTATAAAACATGAAAAAATATTTTATACTACTTCTTCTAATTAAATTATTTAATAGCCATATAGTTTTTGCGCAAATCAATCCAGGTATTCAATTCCAGGCAATTGCAAGAAATAATAATGGTTTAATTATTGCAAACAAGCAAATGAATATAAAAATTGGATTGTACACTGATAGCATAGAAGATGCGCTAGTATATGAAGAGATAAAATCGGTGAAAACAAATGTACTGGGTTTGTTTTTTATAAATATCGGAAAAGAAGAGGAAGGAAAAATAATTACCAAGATAAGCTGGGATAAAATAAAATGGGATAAAAATATTTCTTTTATTAAAGTGGAAATAGACCCTGAAAATGATTTAGCATTTTTCTCTCTTGGCTTTCATCCTATTAATGCAAGCCCCTATGCACTACATGCCTATTCAGTAAACGCTGTCAATATCAATGGTATACTATCTGTAGCGCAGGGCGGCACGGGGGTTAGTTCTATAAAAGAATTAAAGACTTTATTAAATATTGATAAAATAAATAATACACCAGATAGTTTAAAGCCTCTTACTAAAACTAATCTGAATTTGATGAATGAGAAACTAAATAGTAAAGACACCCTTTCATTAAGCAATAGAATTAATCTAAAGTTGAACAAATTAGATACTATATATTTAAGTAATAGAATTCAACAGTTGGCTCAAGCCATTCCAAGTCCAAAAGAATGGGGCATGTTTTATGATACAACCAAACAAACTACCATCGCTAATACTGCTACCTATGTAAATTGGACTTTTGCTGCAAATAGCAATACCGCTACAATTAGTTCTAATACCACTGGATTACCATCAAGAGTTACTATTGTATCTGCCGGGGTGTATAAAGTCTTTTTCAAAATACAATTTGTCAAATCCGATCCTGGTAATGACGAAATAAGTATTTGGATAAGAAAAAATAGCGCAGCTTATCCCAATACCCATCAATCTCACACAATCATTGGCGGAGCAATTAAAAATAGTATTAGCGGGAATTATTATATAGACCTAGGCGAGCGAGATTATATAGAGCTTTACTATAGTGTAAAAAATACCAATACATACTTAACCAGCAGCCAACCCTTGACAAGTCCCTCTAGGCCATCTACGCCAGCAGCTTATTTGCTTATCGAGAAAATCAATTGATACCAGTTGTCCTATTTTGTTCTTTGAATAGTGCTTAAGATTTATCTTTAAGTATATTAAAACAATCAACATGAGAAGACTGCTATTAAGTTTGGCGATCATTATTTGCAGCCAATTAAATCTTAGTGCTCAGGGCATTACTAGTCCTAAAGAACATTTTGGATTTTCTATTGGAGATAATTATCATTTAGCCACTTTTACTCAAACAGAGGCATATTTGAAAAAAATAGCCGCAACGTCTAATAAGGTTAAATTACAAACTATTGGAAAAACAGAAGAAGGTAGAAATCATTATATGATGATTGTCTCTGATCCAAGTAATTTAAAAAAATTAGCACAATACAAAGCTATTTCTCAAAAATTAGCGAGAGCCGAAGGTATCAATAAAGAAGAAGCTGCTCAATTAGCAAAAGAAGGTAAAGCGGTAGTTTGGATTGATGGCGGATTGCATGCAACAGAAGTTGTAGGTATTCATCAATGGATTGAAACAATGTATCAATTGATTACAAGAAATGACGAGGAGACGAATAGAATTTTAAAATCTACAATCATTCTTTTTGTACATGCTAATCCTGATGGACAAGAATTGGTTTCTAATTGGTATATGCGCAATGCTGATACTTTAAAAAGAAGCACTAACCAATTGCCAAGATTATATCAAAAATATATTGGACACGATAATAATAGAGACTTCTTCATGATGAATATGTCAGAAACAAGAAACATGAGTCGTCAACAATATATCGAATGGATGCCACAGATTTTATATAATCATCATCAGACGGGCCCTCCAGGAACTGTTGTTGCCGGCCCTCCCTATAGAGACCCTTTCAATTATGTATATGATCCTTTGTTAATGACAGGTATTGATGCCATGGGAGCTGTAATGAGTAGTAGATTGAATGCAGAGAATAAGCCAGGCTATACCATGAAGAGTGGATCGGTATACTCAACATGGTGGAATGGAGGATTAAGAACCACCGCATATTATCATAATATCATTGGTTTATTAACAGAAATAATTGGCAACCCAACTCCGATGAATATTCCACTAGTACCGAGTAGATTAATCCCTAATAGTGGAACACCTTTTCCTATTTTACCTCAAAAATGGTATTTCAAAAATTCTATCGATTATTCTATCTCTTTAAACTACGCAGTATTAAATTATGCATCAAGATATAAAGAAGAAGTTTTGATGAATATTTATACTATGGGTAGTAATTCAATTAAAGCAGGTAATAAAGATACTTGGACCCTGAATCCAAAAAAATCTGATGCATTAGTTGAATTAATGAAATCTGATAAAAAAATATACGGAAAAGATTCTTCAATTATCAGTCCTTATGATCAAGTGTATAAGAACAATAATTTAAGAGATCCAAGAGGTTATATCGTTACTGCAGATCAAACCAATACCGCGGTGGACTTTATCAATATCTTAATCAATAGTGGCATTAAAGTACATAAAGCAACAGCTGCCTTTGCAGTTGCAGGGAAAAATTACCCAGCAGGTTCTTATATTGTTAAAACTAATCAGGCATTTAGGCCGCATGTATTAGATATGTTTGAACCACAAGATCACCCTAACGATTTCTTGTATCCAGGCGGACCTCCAGTAAGACCATACGACGCGGCAGGTTGGACTCCTGCATATACGATGGGTATTGAGTTTGATAGAATATTAGATGATTTCAGTGGACCATTTGAAGCTATTGCATATGGTGATATTCAAAAGCCAGTAGGAAAATTAAATACTGTTGCAGATAAAAGAGCTTATACAATCAATGTAAAAGAAAATGATGCATTTATTGTAGTAAATGATTTATTAAAAGCTGGGGCGAGTGTAATGAAAGATCAATTCTCCTTTTTTATTCCTGTGAATGAAAAAAGCACTGCAATTATCCAAAAAGCAATTAAAGAAGAAGGAGTTAAAGTGGAAGAAATTAATGCTGTTTCGACAAATGCAAAGAAAATAACTTCTTTAAGAGTAGGATTGTGGGACAGATATGGTGGATCTATGTCTTCGGGTTGGTTAAGATGGATTTTAGAAAAACACCATTTCGATTTTCAATTGATCTATGCAAAAGAAATTAACGAGGGTAATTTAAATAACAAATACGACGCAATCGTTTTTGTAGAAGGTGCTATACCTTCTGTAACAGCAGAAGCACCAAATCCGTATGAAGAAAAAGAACCTAGTTTAACAGATATACCTACCGAATTCCATCATATGGTAGGCAAGATTACTGCAGAAAAGTCAATTCCAGCTATCAAAAGCTTTATTGAAAAAGGTGGATCAGTAATAACTATTGGATCTAGTGCTAACCTTGCATATCAACTAAAATTACCCGTTAAAAATGCATTGACCGAAATGGTTGCTGGCAAAGAAAAAGTATTGCCAGGAGAGAAATTTTATATTCCTGGAAGCATCATGCAAATGACAGTAGCAACAAACAATGAAGCCAATTGGGGTATGAAAGAAAAGACAGATGTGTATTTTAACATGAGCCCTGTATTTAAATTACAAGCAGATGCAATTGCTAGTGGTCAAATCACTCCATTGGGATGGTATGCCTCTGCTTCTACATTAAGAAGTGGATGGGCTTTTGGTCAAGCATATTTGCAAGATGGTGTTGCAGCATTTAAAGCGAATATGGGTAATGGTAAATTATATGTATTTGGTCCTGAAATTACTTTCAGAGCACAAACACATAGTGCATATAAAATGTTATTTAACCAACTGTACAAATAAATAAAAGGGGCTACAAAATGTAGCCCCTTTTATTATTTCGACATTGTCATAATAGATGCAAACATTTTCACGCCATCAAAAAAGTTTTTCAATTTAATATTCTCGTTCTCTGCGTGCTGATTATTATCGTGATTGGCAATAGGCACAGTGATAGGTGATGCATTTAAAGTTTTTTCAAAAACATATAATGGAAGACTACCTCCTAGAGTTGGTAATAGTACAGGTGATTCATTAGTTGCTTTTTGTATAGCATTAGCAATACTTTTAACATATACATTATCCATAGATGTTTTCTGTGCATTATACCCGTCAGAAGCAACTACCATACAAATTTTTTCATATTGTTTTCTTTCTTCGTCAGTAGGTTCTTTATCTGTTACATAAAAACCCTGGGCTTTAATATGATCTATAACTTTGTTTTGTTGACGTTTCCAATCATTTCCTTTAACTAATCTTAAGTCAATAGAAGCAATTGCTTTTGTAGGAATCACATTTGCAGAATACTTTCCTACACCTGCACTTTGTATACCATTTACATTCAATGAAGGCAATTGTAATGCATCGTTTAATGCACCAGTTCTTTCAGTTGCTTGAATACCTAATTCGTTTTTAAGTTGTTCTTCTACAGCAGGAATTTTTGATAAAGCCTCTTTCTCAGCAGGAATCAAAGGCGTAACATCTTCATAAAAACCTTTAATAGTAATTTCTCCTTGGCCGTTTTTCATGCTAGCTAATAATCTTGCCATTTCCATTGCAGGGTTCAATACCCAATTGCCATAATGCCCTGAATGCAAGGGACGTTTTGGACCAAATACGGTTAATTCTAAATGTGTATCTCCGCGAACGCCCATTACTAATTGTTTTTTAGAAGATTGATGCACAGGTCCGTCGCAGATAATCCAAAGATTAGCACCTAATAAATTTTTATGTTTATTTAATATGGCTTCCAGATTAGGCGAGCCTGCTTCTTCTTCTCCTTCGAAGAAAAATTTAATATTGGTAGATGGATTTATGCCTAATTGTTTTAATGTAGCATAGGCATTAATAATGGCCATTACCCCTGCTTTGTCGTCTGATGCTCCTCTTGCATATATTCTTGAACTAGGATCATAATTATTATCTGCTGTTGGCCATGACAATAAAGTTCCACCCTTATCTATAGAAGCGCTATATAAACTTGGCTTGAAAGGATGTACTCCTTTAAACCATTTTGTAGTATCTACTGGTTGGCCATCATAATGGGCGTAAAAAATAATGGTTTCTTTTGCGCCGGGCACTTTTACTTCGCCATATACTACTGGAGGGGCATTATCATTATCTGTATTCAACAAACTTATATGCTCAATTCCTTTTTCTTGCATATACTGCATCAACCAATGGGCATTTTCTTTTAGGCCAGCAGGATTAGCTGCAACATTTGGAATACTTAATAAAGTAGTAAACTCTTTTACTAATTGGTGTTGATTTTGATCAATGGCTTTATTGATTTTTTCTTGCGGTGTTTGAGCAAAAGAAATATTGACTGATGCTATCAATACAATGAATGCAATTAAGCTTGCAATTATTTTTTTCATAATTAAATTTGACGTTTTGAAGCCCCAATTTACTTACCCAAAAGGTTGTTCAATAGAAGGACTTAGTTTGGAAAAGAAATGAGGACCATCTTCTGCAATATATAAACAGTCTTCTAGTCTAATACCAAATTCTCCAGGAATAGAAATGGTTGGCTCATCACTAAAACACATGCCGACAGCCATTGGCGTTTTATTCCCTTTTACAAAATTGGTCCACTCGTGTCCTTCTAAACCAATACCATGGCCGGTTCTATGAGGTAAGCCAGGTAATTTATAATTTTTATTGAATCCGTGATTTTCAATCACTGCTCTTGCAGCAGCATCTACTACTTCACATGGTGCCCCAATTTTAATGGCAGCAAATGCAGCATTCTGTGCTTCCTGCTCTAAATTCCAAACATCAATTTGTCTTTGTGTTGGCTTACCCACCACGATGGTTCTAGTGATATCAGAGGCATATCCTTCACAGCTCGTTCCACCATCTACCATTACAACATCGCCTTCTAAAATAGTTTGAGGCACAATACTTCCATGTGGTAAAGCCGAATATTTTCCAACTTGTACAGAAGCACCACCACTAAAACCCAATTTTCTAAAAGCAGCACTAATATTGCCACTTAATTCCGTTTGTGACATGCCTGGTCGTATAGTTGCAAACGCAGCTTTATAGGCTTCAATGGTAACATCGCTAGCTCTTTGCATTAAAGCTATTTCCGCTTTTGTTTTATACATTCTACATCCTGCTGTAACAGGTGTTGCATCTACTATCTCAAATCCGGTTGCTAATTTTTTCACACCGTCAGCAATAAAGAACCTAACACGCTCTTCCATTCCAATACGATGATGCTTAACACCTTTATCTTTTATTACCCCAACGATAACAACATATGGACTCTCGTGCTCTTCCCAACAACGTACTTCTGTTCCAAAAGCAGGATTGATTAATTCCATTGCTCTATCTTCTTCAAATTTTGGACAGATATAACTTATACTTCCTTTTGCAGGAATGACTATACCAAAAGTTCTTTCACTCTGACCCCAACGCATTCCTGTAAAATAATAGCAAGACACTGTTCCCTCTAAAAAGATTGCATCCATTTTATTTTGCTCCATTAATTGTTGCGCTTTTGCAATTCTTTGTTTACGCTCTGCTTCAGTAATAGGCACAATTCCATCAGTCATGGGCTGTAAACTTTCAATAATAGTTGGCATATCAAACGATGAATGTGTCTTTTGTACACTTTTGCCATATAATTGACTGCTTAAAGTAACTGCACCTGCAGATAATGCAGCCATGCTTAAAAAAGATCTTCTGTTTTGTGCCATAGTATTGGTTTTCGTTGGTGTAATATAAAGGTATAAATAAAAATAATAGCCTAAAAAACTTTAAATTTAAAGCATCTAATCATACCAACTAAATTATTCAAGCATTGCAACTAAAATCTTTTTTCTTTCTGATTGTCTTCTTTTTGACGTTTCAAATTACAAAGGCTCAAAAAATCAATAGTAAATTTCAATACCATATTCATAAAACTTCTGAAAAAATTACCGTCGATGGTATAATGCAAGAGGCCGTTTGGAAAAACGCAGAAGTAGCAACGAATTTTGCAATGGTATTGCCAATGGATACTAGTATTGCCAAAGTGCCAACAGAAGTTAGACTAACTTATGATAATGACAACTTATATATTATCGCTACCTGTTATAAATCTGTTGCTGGAAAAGATATGGTGGAGTCATTAAAAAGAGATTGGAATTTTGGTAAGAATGATAATTTTATTGTCTTCATGGATACTTATGGTGATTTAACCAATGGATTTGCATTTGGTGCAAATGCCGCAGGTGCACAATGGGATGGTACAATGTATGAGGGAGGTAGTGTAGATTTAAATTGGGATAATAAATGGACTTCCAATATTACCAATGACGCGAATAGATATATTTGGGAAGCGTCCATCCCATTTAAATCTATTAGATATAAAGCTGGTATCAAAGAATGGGGAATTAATTTTGGCAGAAACGATTTAATTACAACAGAGAAATCAAGCTGGGCACCTGTTCCAAGACAATTCCCAACAGCATCTTTAAATTATACTGGTTCATTAATCTGGGATGCCCCATTGCCTGAGCATCAAAATAATTTTTCTTTAATCCCCTATTTTAAATCTAGTAGTGCAAAAGAATTTGCTAATAATGCTGGCGCCAAATTAAACGCTCCGACTTTGAATAGATCCGACATGGGCTTGGATGCAAAAATTAGTTTAAGCTCTTCACTTAATTTAGATTTAACTATACATCCTGATTTTTCTCAAGTTGAAGTAGATAGACAGGTAACTAATCTTAGTAGATTTGAATTATTTTTTCCAGAAAGAAGACAGTTCTTTTTAGAGAATGCCGATTTATTTTCCAATTTAGGTTATGAAAATGTTCGACCATTTTTCTCAAGAAGAATTGGGCTAAATAGTAATATCGATTTTGGTGCAAGAATGAGTGGCAGACTAGATAAAAATTGGCGTATTGGATTAATGGATATGAAAACAAGTGCAGACGAGTCAAAGAATATATTTGCTCAAAATTTTGCAGTAGTTGCGTTACAAAGAAAATTATTTAAGAAATCTAGTTTGGAGTTATTTTATATAGATAAAACGCAAATAGATTTTACCAATGCGTCTATATATAGCTCCAATAGTACCAGCTATGGAAACGCTTATAATAAAAATATTGGGTTTGAATTTATGTTAGCGCCTAAAAACAACACTTGGTCTGGTAAAACAATTTTAATAAAATCTATTACTCCCAATAAAACTGGTGATGACTTAATGAATGCAGGAAACCTACAATACAGCAACAAAAAATGGATACTATCATGGCAACATGAAATTGTGGGTAATAATTTTAATGCAGAAGTAGGCTATATTCCTAGAAATAATTACGTGAAAATTAACCCTAGTGTTACAAGATTATTTTTCCCTGATAAAGGAAATGTATTGTCTCATGGGCCTCAGTTTTTAACAAGCTATTATTTTAATACTGCATTAGAACAAACTGATCACACTAAAGTATTTACTTATTTAATTACTTACAGAGATAAGAGCACATTGTCTGGTGTCATTCAAAATGATTATGTAGAATTACTAGCACCATTTGACCCAACAAGAATTGGCAAACAACCATTAGAAGCACATACCAAACACCAATGGAATACTGTTGGTTTTGATTTTATTTCTGCGCCACAACATAGATTCACTTATACATTATCTTCTAGAACAGGTGGCTACTACGCAGATGGAAAATTATTTAGTCTTACTGCAAATGTGGGTTATAGAATTCAGCCTTATGTAAACATTGATATTTCAAGTACCTATAACCATATTGATTTACCAATGCCTTGGGGTAAAAATAATTTTTTACTAGTGGGACCTAAAGTAGATATCACTATGACTAATAAATTATTCTTTACTACCTTCTTCCAATACAATGAGCAGACAACCAATATCAACTTTAATACTAGATTTCAATGGAGATATAAGCCTGCCTCTGATTTATTCATTGTGTATACAGACAATTATTATATAGGTCCTGTTTTTGTAAAAAACAGAGCAGTAGTATTGAAATTTACTTATTGGTGGAATAAATAAAAATAGGGGGTACAAAAGCTACCCCCTATTTTTATTACCTCTTGTAATTTAGTATATTTAGTAACTATAAAACAATCATATGAATAGCAAGAAAGCCTTTTTTTTATTAGCAACATTAGTATCTAGTGTTTCTTTATTTGCACAAACAATGGATAATTCCTTGTTTGCGGGATTACGATATAGAAATATCGGTCCGCATAGAGCAGGGAGAACAGTGGGTATTTCAGGTGTAGCATCACAACCCAATGTATTTTATATTGGTGTAAATAATGGTGGTGTATGGAAAACAACCGACTATGGCCATACTTGGAAACCAATTTTTGATACACAAAAGACTGGATCAGTAGGTGATGTGATTGTAGCCCCATCTAATCCTAATGTAATTTATGTAGGAAGTGGCGAAGGTATTCAAAGGCCCGACTTATCTATTGGAGATGGCTTGTATAAATCTATCGATGCAGGGAATACATGGATGCGTCTTGGTTTAAACGATGCTCAACAAATTGGAGGATTAAGTGTAGATCCTAATAACGAAAACAGAATTTTTGTTGCTGCATTGGGACATCCCTATGGACCTAATAAAGAAAGAGGAGTATACAGAAGTATGGATGGAGGAAAAACATTAGAACAGGTTTTATATATAGACGAAAACACTGGAGCTGTTCAAGTGCAGATTGATCCCAATCATCCTAATATAGTATTTGCAACCCTTTGGGCTGCAAGACAAGGTCCATGGGAAAACGGCGCATGGAATGGAGAAGCAAGCGGATTATATAAATCAACGGATGGTGGAAGCACATGGAAAAAAATAACAAAAGGTTTTCCTACAACTAAAGAAGATGGTTTAGGTAGAATTGGTTTCACGATTGCACAAAGTAATTCTTCAAGAATGTATGCAACGGTAGATGCAGAAAAAAAGGGGGGAATTTATAGAAGTGATGATGCAGGTGAATCTTGGTATATCTTAACTGAAGATCCAAGATTTTGGGGAAGAGGGAGCGATTTTGCAGAAGTTAAAACAGATCCAACCAATGAAGATATTGTATACTCTGCGAATGTAGTTATGTGGAAGTCTCTTGATGGTGGTAAAAAATGGACAGGATTAAAAGGCGCTCCAGGTGGAGACGACTATCATAGAATATGGATCAATCCCTCTAATCCAAAAATTATCGCAATTGGATTAGATCAAGGAGGTACTGTAACCGTAAATGGTGGTGAAACTTTTTCTAGTTGGTATAATCAAGCCACTGCACAATTTTATCATGTAAGCACGGACAACGCATTTCCTTATAATGTTTATGGAGGTCAACAAGAAAGTGGTTCAGTAGGAATTGCTTCAAGATCGAATGATGGCAATATCACTTTCAGAGAATGGCATCCAGTAGGTGTGGAAGAATACGGATACGTAGCAGCAGATCCTTTAGATCCTAATATTATATATGGTGGAAAGATTACCAAATTTGACAAGAGAACAGGACAGGTACAAAATATTTCTCCAGAACCAGTAAGATCTGGGAATGTTAGATTCATCAGAACTGCTCCTGTTATTTTTTCACCAGTGGATAATAAAACTTTATACTTCTCTGGTAATATAATTTTCAAAACTACCAATGGTGGAGATAGTTGGGAAACGATAAGCCCAGATTTATCTAGAGAAGCATGGGATATTCCTGCAAGTGTAGGTATTTATACAAGTAAAGATATGTTGACTATGAAAAGAAGAGGTGTAGTGTATACTCTTGCACCATCTTATAAAAATATCAATACTTTATGGGCAGGAACAGATGATGGTTTAATTCATATTACAAAAGACGGTGGTAAGACATGGAAAAATATTACACCTTCTGAAATTGGTTCTTGGAGTAAAATATCTTTAATAGATGCAAGTAGATACGATGACAACACTGCATATGTTGCAGTAAATAGAATAAGATGCGACGACCAAGCGCCTTATATTTATAAAACAACAGATGGAGGTGCGACATGGAAAAAAATTGTTGCAGGTTTACCTAATGAACCAATTAATGCAGTAAGAGAAGACGCTGTAAGAAAAGGATTATTATTTGCAGGGTCTGAAAATGCAGTATACGTTTCTTTCGATGCAGGTGAGCATTGGCAATCATTACAATTGAATATGCCATCTACAAGTATTAGAGACCTAGTAGTAAAGGACGACGATTTAGTTATTGGAACACATGGTAGAAGTTTTTGGATCTTAGATAATATTAGTTCATTGCGTCAATTAAATGCTGCCACAAAAAATCAAGTAGCTCTATTCAAACCGGCAGTAGCTACTAGAGTTAGATGGAATATGAATACAGACACTCCATTGCCTCCAGAAGAGCCAGCAGGAGAAAATCCTCCAGACGGAGCAATGATTGAATATTATTTACCATCAAACAGTGCTGATATTGTACAAATTGATATTCTAAATCAACAAAAAGAAATTGTAAGAACATTTAAAAGCAATGATACTTTATATGCTATACCAGAAGTAAATATTCCTTTATACTGGATTAGACCACAAAGTATTTTATCTAATACATCTGGAATGCATAGATTGCTTTGGGATATGAAATATGCTCCATTAAATATTCCAGTATCTTACCCAATGACTGCTGTTAAAAACAATACAGCACCCGATGCTAATGCGCCTTGGGTTTTACCTGGCACTTATACAGTTAGATTGACCATTGGGAATAAGATAATAGAACAAGCATTAGAAATAAAAATGGACCCTAGAGTGAAAACATCAATGACAGATTTACAAAGACAACATAGTTTGTCTAAAGCTTGTTATGATGCCAGAAAGTCGACTATCAATAAGTATCCTCAAATTGATAGAAAGCTAAGCGCTCTTTTTGAAATTATTGATGGTACAGATATGGCTCCTACTAAAACAGTAGAAGCCGCTGTAAAAAATACATTATTAGAATTTGAAAAAAATAAAAAGCAATAAAAAAAATTAGGGGCTATATTTTATCAGCCCCTAATTTTTTATTTTTTAAAATCAAACACTAGATTACAAAAAGCTTTTACTCCGTTAATAAATCCGGACTCATCTAAATAAAAATCGGGCGTATGGTGGCCTCCCACCTCGCTCGATTTTTTATTTTTCTCCATTCCACCTAAGCTAAAAAAGAAAGTAGGTGCTTTTTCTCCATAAAAAGAAAAGTCTTCTGCCGCTGTGGTCCAATTAGATTCAAAAACATTTTCAGTACCAGCAACTTTTGTCAAAGAGATTGCCGCTTTTTTTGCTAATGCAGGGTCATTGTAATTGACCAGGGTTTGTGTTTTAATTTCTACGTCTGCAGTTGCTCCATTGGCTGCTGCAATAGCATGTACAGTTTGTTTTATTTTTTGATGTGTTTCTGTTCGCATAGTAGCGTCCAAAGACCTAATCGTGCCATCCATTTGAGCAGTCTCTGGAATAATATTCGCTCTTACTCCTGCATGCAAAGATCCAACTGAAATCACCAAGGGTGCTTTGGTTAAGTCAGACTGCCTACTTACAATATGCTGTAATCCTTCTATAATTTGTGCAGAGACAACAATTGGATCTACGCTACCCCATGGCATTGCACCATGGCTGCCTTTTCCATGAACTACTATTTTGAATAAATCTGAAGAAGCTTGAGCGGCGCCAGATTTATATGCTAACATTCCTGCTGGTAAAGAAGCTGCCATATGCAATCCAAACACCACATCTAATTTTGGATTATCCATTGCTCCTTCTTTAATTAATAATGGCGCACCTCCTTCTTCATTATTAGGCGAACCCTCTTCTGCAGGTTGAAATAAAAACACCACCGTTCCAGCCAAATCTTTTTGCATGTCTTTCAAGGTTTTTGCTGTCGCCATTAAAATGGCTGTATGTGCATCATGTCCACAGGCATGCATCACACTCACTTGTTGACCATTGTATTCTGCTTTCACTTTTGAAGCAAAAGATATTGGGGCTCTCTCCGAAACGGGCAATGCATCAATATCTGCTCTTAGCCCAATATTGGGTCCAGGCTTTGCTCCTTTTAAAATAGCGACTACCCCAGTTTTGGCAACCGGGTATTTAACTTCCAAACCAATTGATCTTAAATAGTCTGCGATATATTTACCCGTGTTAAATTCTCTATTGGATAGTTCTGGAAATTCATGAAAATGTCTACGCCATTGGATCAAACTAGGCTCTACTTGTTTAGTTAAATCGTTAAAATTTTTAGGTAGTACCTGCGCTTCTGCTGTTAAACAAAACATGGTAGCTATTATTACTGCGTATTGTTTCATAAATAAAATTTTATGGAATTTACAGAATTTGTCTAACTTAATAGCATGATAAGAAGCATAAAATCTTTTAAATACCTTACTCCATTTGTATTGTACGTATTGGCAATGATCTCTTTTGGCGGCAATGGTATACTTTGTTGGCTTCCACTTTTGTATACATTTTTTGTAGTACCCGGCGTAGAGTTATTATTAAAACCTGATGCAAAAAATTTAGATGAAGTTGAAGAAGCACTTGCAAAAACCAATAAAGGATATGATTTTATTTTATATGCCGCAGTCGTTATGCAATATTTTTCTTTATATACTTTTTTACACTCTTTAGAAACTGTAGGTTTAAATAATATAGATATTGCAGGCAGAGTTTTAACAATGGGCCTTCTTTGCGGAACTTTTGGAATTAATGTAGCACACGAGTTGGGTCATAGAGTAAATAAATTTGAGCAAACACTTGCAAAACTTTTATTATTAACTAGCTTGTATATGCATTTTTATATTGATCATAATCAAGGGCATCATAAACATGTAGCAACACCTGGAGATCCAAGCTCTGCAAGATTAAATCAATCGGTATACGCATTTTGGCCACAAACATTAATTGGTACTTATTTAAGTGCATGGCATATTGCAGGCAAGGCTTTAAAGAAAAAAGGGAAATCGATTTTCTCATTACAAAATGAGATGTTGCAATTCCAAATTATACAAGCCGCTTTTGTTTTTGGACTATTTTGGTTTTGGGGAACAAGCATTACTTTATTATTTGTAGTAGCTGCACTAATTGGAGGCATACTATTAGAAACAGTAAATTATATTGAACACTATGGATTGAGTAGAAATAAAACATCAGAAGATCATTACGAAAGAGTACAACCTCATCATAGCTGGAATAGCAATCATGTCATTGGCAGATTAATGCTTTTCGAATTAAGCAGACATAGTGATCACCATTACTTAGCTTCTAGAAAATACCAAGTGCTTAGGCATATGGACAAAGCGCCACAAATGCCTACCGGCTATCCTGGAATGATATTACTTTCTTTAGTACCTCCTCTTTGGTTTAAAGTAATGCACGCTCAA
Organism: Bacteroidota bacterium; assembly: GCA_046046935.1. Lineage (GTDB taxonomy): Bacteria > Bacteroidota > Bacteroidia > Chitinophagales > Chitinophagaceae > Sediminibacterium. Next base: position 41,803 of record JBJOIU010000003.1, on the reverse strand, counting down.
ATTAAAAAACAAGGGATACAAGTATAGTTATTCTTGTTTTGCATTCGTAATTTTTATTACAAAAATTCCAGCGCTACTAATATCTCCTGGTTTTAAAGATGATAAATCCACGGTAATTTTATTGCCTTTGTTTTTCCATGTTGGCTGATGCTTGGAACCTAAAATACTTACATTAGTACCTGCATTTGCTTTGACATCTCTAATAGTGATACTATTTTGATAATTCGGAAGTATACAATACAAGTCTTCACCTTTTTTAGTGAAGAAGCTTTCTATATAAGCACTGTCAGCTTTAGGTACCACTAGTTTTGACACTTTATAATCTGCCATAAAACTTGCAGCTTTTTTTGCTGGCATTTTTCCTAATGTCCATTGTGCCGGTTTTTTACTAGCGGTTGTTTCATAAATCGCTTCTCCATTTACTTCCAACCAATCACCAATATCTGATAATCTTTGTTGTAAGATTACTGGGATATTGCCATCAGCATCTGGACCAATGTCTAATAAGAAATTTCCCCCTCTAGAAACAATATCATTCAACATTAAAATCAACTCTCTACTTGATTTATAATCTTTTAATTGTTCGTTTCTATTATAACCATAAGAACTTCCAATACCTTGACTTTCTTCCCAAACTATGCTAGCGTCCATACCACTTCCATACTCAGATGTTGTATACATGGCACCGTGATTTTTCTCTCTTGTATTATTTCCCCATCTATCATTCACTACCACATTATCTTTCACAGGAGATTCATTAAATAACCAAGCCAGTAATTCTGGACTCTTCCATGCTGTATCAGAAATATCCCATTCGCCATCAGAAAAAATCACTTCAGGCTTGTATTTTGTTACCAAATCTTTGAACTGTGGAGTCATATGCTTATCAACATATTTTTTTCTATCATGCATCCACATTGGGTTAAACCATTCATACAATGAATAATAATAGCCCATCTTCAAACCACTGTTTCTAACCGCCGTAGAAAGATCTCCTAATAAATCTCTTTTCGGTGTTCCTGTTACCGCATTCCATGGTCTATTCCAATCTCTATCAGCTTCTGCACTATTCCATAGAGTATAACCATCATGATGCTTAGACGTTAACACAACATATTTTGCACCAGATTTTTTGAAAAGTTCTGCCCATTGAGTTGGCTCAAACATCTCTGCTTTAAACATTGGCTCAAATTGTTCGTAAGCAAATCCGCTGCCATAATTTTTATTATGAAAATCGATAAACTCTTTTTTCTTTTCAAATAATCTATATCTATACCACTCAGCATAACTATAACCATCATTGGACCAAGCAGGTGCAAAAGCAGGAACAGAGTATACACCCCAATGGATGAATATGCCAAACTTGTCTTGATTAAACCAAGCAGGTATTTTTCTGGTGTTTAAAGATTCCCAATTTGGTTCGAATTTTTTTTGTGCATTTGCTTGAATAAGCAATACTAAACATACAAAAGCTATCAATCCTTTTTTCATATTTTGAAAGATTAAATTTTACATTAAAAATTGTCTGCTACTCTATAAGCCTTGATCAAAGCCAGTTCGCCTTCTTTGCCAGGGCCTGCATTTCCGTGCTCCATTCCCATTACGCCTCTATATCCTTTTTGATGAATATGTTTAAAAATATTATTGTAATTCATTTCACCTGTACCTGGTTCTTTACGTCCAGGGTTATCGCCAATTTGGAAATAGCCAATTTCGTCCCAACACTTATCCATATTGGCAATGATATTACCCTCGTTTCTTTGCATATGATACATGTCAAATAAAATTTTACATGCACTACTATTCATTGCTTTACAAATAGCATAAGTTTGATCAGAATGTCTTAAAAATAATTCAGGTGTATCGCTTAATGGTTCTAATACCATTACTAAATTATTTTTTTCTAAAATTTCTACTCCAGGTCTTAAAGCTTCTAATACATTGGCCAATTGCATATCCATAGATTTGCTGCGATCATAATTTCCCGGAACTACCGTCATATGCTTGGCATTGCATCTTTTTGCAACAATGACTGCTTCGGCACAATAATCAACAAATTTCTTTCTCCATTCTTTACTGCCACTTGTCATTGAAACACTTAAAGGCCAGTGATCAAAACTAATTACAAAAACACCCATGGTCATTCCTAAAGAAGCCAATGTATCGCCAATTTTTTGTTGCATAGCTGGCGTTCTGTCCATCATTCCATTGTCTTCAATAGATCGAAAACCCATACTATGAGCGAATTTTATTTGATCAATAAAATCTTCTCCCGCATGTGACCTAAACATGCCATCATGAAATCCATAATTCAATTTAAAAGTTGATTCGGCATTAAAAGACATTGACGCATTGGCAAATGCGCCAGTGCTTAGGATTGTTCCACTAGCTAGTAAATTTTGTTTTAAGAAATTACGTCGTTCCATGATTTGTTATTTAATTCCTTAAATTTAAGTATAACTAATTACAAGAACAACTTGAATAAATCTCTTTTACTGATTCTTATTGGCTTGATCCATTTAGCTCCTGCAAATGGGCAATATAAGAAGTATAGTTACTTTGCAGATAAGATGGGATCGCCATTAACTATTACCATTGGAACCAAGGATGGACATATAGATAGTGTACAATCCACACAAATAGCAAAAGAAGCACTTCAATTAATAGATTCATTGAATCATATTTTAAGTGATTATGACAGTACAAGTGAGATTAGCATTATTAATCAAAATGCGGGTATTCGCTCAATGCCCATCAGCCCAATACTGGAGGAGATTTTACTAGTCGCTCAAAAAGCTTATCAACAAACAAAAGGAGCTTATAATATAGCTATTGGCCCTTTGAGTGTTTTATGGAGAAATGCAAGAAAATCAAAAAACTTTCCAACAAAAAAGCAGATTCAAATTGCACAAAATCAAATTGCTTTTGATCATATTATAATCGATAGTGTTTTTCATCGAATTTACTTGCCCAATAGAGCTATGCGATTGGATCTAGGAAGTCTAGGTAAGGGCTTTGTTGCACAAAAAGCATTGAATCATCTTCGATCAAAGGGTCTCGAATATGCCATGATTGATGCAGGAGGCAAAATTGTATGTCTTGCTCCCGTAAATGCATCTTGGTCCATTGGAATCAATGAAATCAGAGACAAAAACAAAACCATAAAAAGCACACTAAGGCTTCATAATGAAGCAATTGCAACCAGTGGAGATGTTTATCAGTTTTATATACATGAGGGGCATAGATACTCTCATATTATTAATCCCAAAAGCGGCTATGGGATTGAAATTCCCAAAAATGTGACTGTAATTGCCAAAGATGGTGTTACAGCAGATTGGCTATCTACCGCATGCAGTGTTTTGAGTGTTAAAGAAGCTTTGCAATTAGTGGAAATAAACAAAGCCCATATATTGATTGCTATTCAAAAAGATAAAACCATTCATTATTATAAATCAAAGGGCTTTGATGCTTTTTTGAATTAGATTTTTAGTTAACTTAAAGAATCAAAACGATTGACTTGAAAAGAAATTTCATTACGCTACTTTTGTGCTTTTTCCTTAATAATATTTTCGGACAAGATTTTATTGCATACAAACAATTAATTCCTGGCTCTAGCTTGTATTTTAAAATGGTTCCAATTCCAGCTGGAACATTTAATATTGGCAATAGCAATAAAAAAATTGAGCTAAGTGCTTTTTGGATGGGTGCATTTGAAGTAACTAGAGATGAGTTTGATATTTTTTTAAAAGACGAAGGAACAAGTCAGAATTCAAAAACAGATGCCATCACAAGGCCCAGCGCGCAATATGTAGATCTTACTTGGGGCATGGGGAAAGAAGGAGGTTATCCTGCGAATAGTATGTCTCAATTAGCTGCAATTATGTATTGTAAGTGGTTATATAAAAAGACAAAAGTTTTTTATAGACTACCTACAGAAGCTGAATGGGAATATGCATCAAAAGCAAATACGACAAGTACTTATTTTTTTGGCAACAATTCTTCGTTATTAGATAAATATGCCTGGTATAAAAAAAATAGCAAAGGGGTGTATCATAAGGTAGGACAGAAATTACCTAATCCCTGGGGCTTGTATGATATACTAGGCAATATGTTAGAGTGGACCTTAGATCATTATTATCCAAATAGTTTTGAAAATATTCAATCTAAAAATCCAGTAGTACCGGCTAATGCAGCAAAATACCCAAAGGTATTAAGAGGCGGAAGTTTTTTAGAAGATGCTTTACATTTAAATAATAATGAAAGATTTCATTCAGATCCAGTCTGGAATAAAAGGGATCCACAAATTCCAAAAAGTAAATGGTGGTTAACCGAAGCTAAAGAAGTGGGATTTAGATTAGTTAGGCCAATCAAACAACCAAGCGAAGAAGAAGTAAATCAATTTTTCAACAACTATATTCATTTATAAAAACCTTTCTATGAAAAACCAAGAACCAAACAATGCATCAAGAAGAGACTTTGTGATTAATAGTGGCCTTGTTGCCGGCGGATTAATGGCAACTCCATTTTTATCCAAAGCCAATTATTTTTCTGGAGCAGAAGATACCATCAAAGTAGCAGTAGTAGGATGTGGCGGAAGAGGCACAGGTGCTGCAATGCAAGCATTATCTAGTAAACAAAATGTAAAAATTGTTGCATTATGTGATGCCTTTAAAGACAATGTAGATAATTGTCATAAAGAATTAACAGAAGAAATTAATAATAGTATTGGTGAACTGGCAAAAAGATTGGACGTTCCAGAAGAAAGAAAATTCACAGGATTTGATGGTTATAAAAAAGCCATTGCCTTAGCAGATGTTGTAATTCTTGCAACACCTCCAGGTTTTAGACCAATTCATTTTGAAGAAGCCATTGCACAAGGCAAGCATGTATTTATGGAAAAGCCTGTGGCAACAGATCCTGCAGGAGTTCAAAAAGTATTGGCAACGGCAGCTATTGCAAAGCAAAAAAAATTAAACGTAGTGGTTGGTTTACAAAGACATTATCAAAATTCTTATAGAGAATTGTTCAAAAGAAAAGATTTGATTGGAGATATTACTAGCATGCAAGCATGGTGGGATAATGATGGTGTATGGACAAGACCAAGAAAAGCTGGTCAAACAGAAATGGAATACCAAATGCGTAATTGGTATTATTTTAATTGGCTTTGTGGTGATCATATCACAGAGCAACATATTCACAATTTAGACGTGATCAACTGGTTCAAAGGTGGCTATCCTGTAAAAGCACAAGGTTTTGGTGGAAGACAAGTAAGAACAAGTAAAGAGCACGGAGAAATTTTTGATCACCATTATGTTGAATTCGAATACGCAGATGGATCTATTTTAAATAGTCAGTGTAGACATATGCCTGGCACCATGAGTAGAGTGGATGAATTATTAATTGGCACAAAAGGAAGGATTGCTTGTGGCGCTGCAAATATTAAAGACCATAGTGGTAAATTAATTTATCAATACGATACCAAAAAAGAAAACAATCCATACCAAACAGAACACGATGAATTGTTTGCGGCCATTGCAAAAGGAGAATATAAATTTGCTGATGCAGAAAATGGCGCAAAAAGTACCATGACTTCTATACTAGGTAGAATGGCTACTTATAGTGGTCAAATGATGTATTGGGACAAAGCGATTAATTCAGGATTAGATATTCATCCAAAAGTATATGCTTGGGATGCAACACCTCCTGTAACGCCAGATGCTGAAGGCCGCTACCCTATTGCGATTCCCGGCATTACCAAATATTAGTAGAAACTAGTTTAGTGAAAAAAAGATACCAGGTTTTATTAGTATTAGCAATTCTATCTATGATTACTTTCTTAGATAGAATTGCTTTATCTTCTGCAAGTACCAATATCATGGACGACTTAGATATTAGTATTAATCAATGGGGATGGATACTAGGCATGTTTACTATTGCATACGCTGCATTTGAAATTCCTACGGGTTGGCTAGGAGATAAATTCGGCGGAAAGAAAATTTTAATTCGCGTGGTACTATGGTGGTCTTTGTTCACAATACTAACAGGTTTTGCCAATGGTTTTTTAATGCTACTATTAGTACGATTTTTATTTGGGATGGGCGAAGCGGGCGCATATCCAAACACTTCTATAGTTTTAGCAAAATGGTTTCCAGCATTTGAAAGAGGACGCGCACAAGCAGTCATTTGGGGCGCTTCGAGATTGGGTGCTGCACTAACTCCTTTTATTGTTTTACCAATTCAACAAAAATATAATTGGCATACAAGTTTTTATGTTTTAGGATTTGTTGGAATTCTTTGGACTTTATTTTGGATTTTTTGGCATAAAGAAGAACCTGCTCAAAGTAAATCTATTAGTAAAGAGGAATTGAATTTTATTCATACGCATAGAGATATTGGAGACAACACAGACTCTAAAAAAACTTCTTTCTGGTCAGGCTTCAAGAATAAAAATTTGTGGTATCTATTGGGCATGTATGTATGTTATGCAATTGGTGCTTATTTTTTTCAAAGTTGGTTTCATACATATTTACAAAAGGGGAGAAATATTTCAGCCGATGCTTTAATGTGGGCTTCATCAGTTCCCTATTTATTGGCGGCATTGGGTTGCTTTACAGGTGGATGGCTAAGCGATAAAGCCTGCTTAAAATGGGGTAAAAAATGGGGCAGAAGAATTGTACCGATGGTAGGCCTATTTGTTGCTGGAATTTGTATCATTGGGGCATCTTTAGTAGAAGATAATATGTTGGCAATCATAGCATTAGCTATTGGAATGGCATTTATGGATGTGACTGCTCCTGTAGCTTGGGCGGTTGCGATGGATTTAGGGGGGGATAAGAGTGGAACTGTCTCAGGATCAATGAATAGCGCAGGTTTAACCGGTGCTTATTTTAGCACTATTTTGTTTGGATACCTTGCCTCTAATTTTGGCTACTACCTTCCTGTACTTTTTATAGGAATCATGGTATTGCTTGGAGCTTTTGTTTGGTTGAAGATTGATGCTACTCAAAAAATTGAATTTACTGCTTCAAATAAATAGACAATAAGTTATCTTTAAGAAGGTATCTATTAACGATTGCTTACTTAAATATTGTCTTATGAAAAGAAGAACATTTGTGAAAAATGTATCTATTGCTTCTGTGGGTATACTCCTTACCAAAAAAAACAATCCAGTGAAAAATAATCCAGTGTATGGTCACAATAAAATGACCTATACCCTTAACACCGAATGGGGTAACTTAAATCCAAGTCAAACACCTGTAAATGATTGTCACGAAATGGTGCAGGACAGTAAGGGTAGAATTGTTTTGTTAACCAATGAAACAAAAAATAATGTAATTGTATATAATACTTCTGGCAAGTTGATCGAAAGTTGGGGACATCAGTTTCCTGGCGCACACGGGTTAACTATTCAGCATAATGGTAAAGAAGATTTTTTATTTATTACCGATACTAATACACACCAAGTATTTAAAACCACGATGGATGGAAAAATTTTATTAACCATCAATGCTCCAAAGGATGTTCCTGCTTACGCAAAAGCTGAAGCATTTGTTCCAACAGAAACAACAGTGTTGGAAAATGGAGAGTTTTATATAGCAGATGGATATGGTGCGCAGCATATTATGCACTATGATGAAAAAGGAAATTTAAAAAATGTATTTGGAGGAAGAGGAGAAGGTGAAGCACATTTTGATAATGCACATGGCATATGTGTTGACAAAAGAAATGGTACTACTACTCTATTAATTACTGATAGAACAAGAAACGCATTTAAAAGATTTTCTTTAGAAGGTAAATTAATCGAGACAATACATTTGCCTGGCGCATGTGTATGCAGACCAGTTATTAAAGGAGATTATTTATATGCAGCTGTTTTAAGATCTCCAAGTTTAGACAACGAGAAGTCTGGTTTTATTACTATATTGGATAAGGACAATAAAGTCGTGTCTAATTTAGGTGGCTCAGAACCAACATATGTAAATGGGATTTTACAACCCATGTCTCAGGTAGAAAAAATATTAGTGCACCCGCATGATGTTTGTGTAGACAATGAAGGCAGCGTCTATGTTGCACAATGGGCTTCTGGTAAAGTATATCCTTATAAATTTTCTAGAGTTTAATCTTGGTTCATGAAAAAAAATTGGATAAATAAGAAATTAACTATCGTCATTGCTATATTAGTCATTGCCTATATTGTGATTGGTGCAATTAGATATTTTGCATTCAATCAAAAAAATTCAGAGGACGAAATAGTATCTTATAATAGAGATATACGCCCCATTTTATCTGATAAATGTTTTACTTGCCATGGACCTGATGTTAAAAAAGTAAAAGCTGAATTAAGATTAGATCAAGCAGCTTTCGCATTTGCTCCATTAAAAAAATCAAAAGGAAAATTTGCTATTGTGCCTGGTCATCCAGAATTAAGTGAATTAATTGTAAGAATAGAATCTACCGATCCAAAAACGATGATGCCTTTACCAGAGAGTCATCTTACTCCATTAAGTCCAGAACAAATTGCATTATTCAAAAAATGGATCAAGCAGGGTGCTAAATATGAAAAGCATTGGGCATTTGTTACACCTGTAAAAGCAAAATTACCTGAGGTTGAAAATTCCAAGTGGCCAAGTAACGAAATAGATCATTTTATTTTGGCAAGCATGGAGAAAAAAGGATTTAGTCCAAACGATGCAGCTACTAAACCTTCACTAATTAAAAGAGTATTTATAGATATTACAGGTTTACCTCCAACACATGAAGAATTTCTTCAATGGAGCAATAACAATCAAGCTGATTGGTATACATTAATGGTTAAGCAGCTATTATCTAAACCAGCTTACGGAGAAAAAATGGGCGTACTTTGGTTAGACTTAGCTAGATATGCAGACTCTTACGGATTTCAAGATGATAATATTAGAACACAATGGCCTTGGAGAGATTGGGTGATTAATGCTTTCAATAAGAATATGTCTTATGATCAATTCTTAACACAACAAATTGCTGGAGATCTTTTACCCAATGCTAATAAAGAAAGTATTTTAGCAACTGCCTTTTTTAGAAATCACAAATACACAGAAGAAGGTGGTGTAATTGAAGAAGAATACAGAGTATCTTATAATATTGATAAAACTAAAACTTATGGCAAAGCGGTTTTAGGAGTAACTATAGAATGTGCGCAATGCCATGATCACAAATACGATCCATTCTCAGCTAAAGACTATTATCAATTGTATGGCTTTTTTAATATTAGCAAAGAAAAAGGATACGAAGGTGATGTAAGTATTTCAACTCCTGCAAAAACACCTAAACTATTTATCACAGCAACAGATAGAAATAGTTTATTAAAATATATTAATTCAAAAGATACGACTACTCTAGAAGTAGCGGTAATGGGAGATTCAAATAAACCACGTCCAACTTATATATTAAACAGAGGCAGCTATGATGCTCCTTCAACTGTTCAAGTTCAGCCAACTGCATTAGAATCTATCATGCCTTTTGATACAACCAAGTATCAAAGAAATAGATTAGGATTAGCAGGATGGACAGTGAATAAAAAAAATCCATTGACCGCTAGAGTATTTGTGAATTTTATTTGGCAAGAAATTTTTGGAAAAGGAATCGTAAAAACATCAGGTGATTATGGATTACAAGGTGAATTACCAACACACCCGGAATTATTAGACTGGTTGGCAGTAGATTTTATGGAACATAATTGGAACATTAAATATTTGATAGAAAAGATTGTTAATAGTAGTACTTACAAACAATCTGCAGATATACATGATAAACAATTAGAGAAAGATCCGGATAACATGTATTATTCAAGATCCCCAAGAATTAGATACAAAGCAGAAACAATTAGAGATTTTATTTTAGCATCTAGTGGTTTGTTGAATTATACAATCGGAGGACCAAGTGTAAAGCCTTATCAACCAAAAGGTGTTTGGGAAAGTACTACTAGCGGTAGGGGTGTATTAGCAAGCTATAAACAAGATCATAATAATGACTTGTACAGAAGAGGCATGTATACTTTTATTAAATTGACTGCGCCACCTCCAAGCATGATGATATTTGATGCAAGTAATCGAGACCAGTGTGAAGCAAAAAGAAGTAGTACCAATACTCCATTACAAGCTTTAAATATGTTGAACGATCCTACCATACTAGAAGCATCTAGAGTAATGGCACAGAAATTAAGTATTGGCAAAGGAAGTATGGATGAGAAAATTCAAAAAGCATTCGAAACCATTTTAATTAGACCTGCTACAAGATTTGAAAAAAACAAATTGAGTAAATATTGCCAAAGCCAAATGGAAGTCTATAATCAAAAGCCTGCATTGGCAGTAGAAACATTAGCTATTGGAGAGTTTGCACAACCAACTAAAAAATATAACCAAGCTGAGGCTGCTGCTTTAATGAAGACTATATTAATTATGTATAATCTTGAAGAAGCGATCACCAAATCTTAAATCATTAGTATGAATGAATTTTTAGAACATGGCTTAAACCAAAATAGAAGAAAATTCTTATCTAAACTTAGTTTGGGTATTGGTGGATTAGCATTAGGGTCTCTTGTAGCACCAGGTTTATTTCAAGCAAAAACAGAAGACGAATTATTTGCAAGCGTATTACCACATTTCGCTCCTAAAGCAAAAAGAGTAATTTATTTGTTTCAAAACGGAGCTCCATCACAATTAGATTTATTTGATTATAAACCTAAGTTGCAAAGTATGCATGGAGAAGATCTGCCCGCAAGCATTAGAATGGGGCAACGTTTAACGGGCATGACGGCTAATCAAGCGAAGTTTCCACTAGCTGGAACAAAATTTAATTTCTCTCAACATGGTCAACATGGTGCATGGTTTAGTGAAACCATTCCTCATATAGCTAGCATAGCAGATGATTTATGTATTGTCAAAAGTATGTACACAGAAGCTATTAATCATGATCCTGCTTTAACCTTCTTTCAAACAGGTGCTCAAGTAGGTAATAGACCAAGTATGGGATCTTGGATTAGTTATGGTCTAGGTAGTGAAAATAAAAACCTGCCTGCTTTCTGTGTTTTATTAAGTAAGGGCAAGGGAAATGGACAGGGCGTCTATTCAAAATTATGGAATAACGGATTTTTAGATTCAATACATCAGGGTGTTCAATTTACCAGTGGAGAAGAACCAGTTAAATATTTAACTGACCCTTCTTTTATTCAGAGAGATGATAAGAGAGCCATGCTAGACGAGATTGCTTCATTAAACGAAGCTTCTTATAAAGAAATTGGCGATCCAGAGATTGTGGCAAAGATTCAACAGTACGAATTGTCTTATAGAATGCAAATGGCTGTGCCAGAAATCACTTCTTTACAAAACGAACCAGAATCGATTGTAAAAATGTATGGACCGGATTGTTTGGTGCCAGGAACCTATGCAGCCAATTGTTTATTAGCAAGAAAATTATCCGAAAATGGCGTTCGCTTTGTACAACTATATCATCAAGGCTGGGATGCACACGATAATTTACCTTCTCAATTAGAAGGACAATGCAAAGATGTAGATCAAGCATCTGCAGCATTAGTAAAAGATTTGAAACAAAGAGGATTATTAGATGAGACCTTAGTTATCTGGGGTGGTGAATTTGGAAGAACCAATTATTGTCAAGGTGCATTAGCAAAAGACAATTATGGAAGAGATCATCATCCTAGATGTTTTACCATTTGGATGGCAGGTGGTGGAGTAAAACCAGGAGTACATGGAGAAACAGATGAGTTTGGTTATAATATTAATACCCTTCCTGTACATGTGCACGATTTTCATGCAACCGTAATGCATTTAATGGGTGTTAATCACGAAGATTTTACTTTCAAACATTTAGGTAGAAGATACAGATTAACAGATGTTGCTGGAAATGTTATCAATGAATTAATTAGCTAAGAATGAAACCAAATAAGGTATTTGCTTATATAGGTAGTGCACTATGGATATTAAATCCTTTTCTAGTTTTTATTGCAATTTTTAAAGATGCCATTGATACCAGCATAGGCATGGTATGGTTGGGTAAATTTCATCCGCTACTATTGCATTTTCCATTAGTCTTTGGTATACTTATTGGATTGTATTTAGTGTTTGTGCCAGCTGGCAAAATTGCAAGTACAATAGAGCAGCCAGTTTTATTAATCAATGCGCTATTGTCGGTATTAGTAGCGATTACTGGTCTTTTACTTTCTACTTCCAATACTTATGAAGGTGATATAATTACCCAACACCAATGGGGTGGCATTGCCATAGCACTATGTAGTTGGGCATTAGTTTTCATTAATAATTATTATACAAAATTTCAATCTAATAGAATATTAAGAGTTGAAGTGGGTGTTTTTATGTTGCTCTTGATCATTGTATTTACCCATAAGGGGGCGCAATTAACACATGGCATAGATGCATTGAGTATTCCAGAGAATAAAATAATCACAGAAGATACTGTTCAGAAGAAAACACTTGATAGCACAGCGAGTATTTATGAAAAAGCAGTGGAGCCAATTTTATTAGATAAATGCGTTAGCTGTCATGGGCCAAAAAAGATAAAAGGCAATTTACAATTAGACACCAAAGACCATATAACAAAAGGAGGAAAACATGGATCTGTTCTTGCATTATCAGGTGAAGCAAGTATCATAGAAAGAATTCACCTGCCTTTAGCAGAAGAAAAACATATGCCTCCAGATGGCAAACCACAGTTATCGCCTGCAGAATTAAAAATAATAAATGACTGGATAAGCGCAGGAGGAGATTTCAATAAAAAAATGCTGGAATTAAACAAGGCTGATAGTTTATACATTTTAGCTAGTAGCTACCAACCAGTAAAAGAAAAAAGTAAACAAACAACTGGACCCGATCTAAGCGAATACAATACCAATTATTGTAATGTTCATTATTTATATCCTGGCTCTACTCAAATTGAAGTCAATTTTTATCAGGGAAGCTTCTACAGCAGTGCGCAATTAAAAAATATCGAAAAAATTAAAGATCAAGTTGTGTATTTAAATATGCAAGGCATGCCATTGAAAGAAGATGATTTGGCTGTAATTGCTGAATTTAAAGCAATAGAAAAATTGAACTTAAATTATACCGGACTTACAATTGATGCTTTAAAATTAATAAAAAAATTACCAAAGCTTAAGGTATTGTCTATTGCAGGGATTGAGGGCAATCTGAGTGCCATCAATAATTTAGTTAAAGGAACAACTATACAAGAATTAAAGATTTGGAACAATACCATCAAAAAAGATCAGATAAAGCAAATTCAAAATAATAAGCAAGGACTGCTTGTTACTATTGGAGATAATTTAGAAAACGAAATTATTAAAATTATCAACCCTAGTATAGAACAAGACTCTTCTATCATTCCTGCTCATTTAGATATACCAATTAAACATGTGGTTAAAGGAACCATCGTAAGATACACATTAGATGGAACAGATCCAGATAGTCTTACGAGTCCAGTCTATAAAAAGCCAATTCGCTTATTTAATAATACCGTGGTAAAGACTAAGGCTTTTAAACCAGGCTGGATAAGCAGTGATATTGTGCAAAGAAATTTTTACAAGTCAACCATTCATCCTGATTCCGTTTTATTAGTTCAATTACCAGATGCAAAATACAGAGCGAATGGGGCAAAGACCTTATTTGATTATGAATTAGGAGATAAGAATTTTGGTAATGCAAAATGGCTAGGATATAAGGATGCTAATATGGAATTAATAATTGGTTTCAACAAGGCCACCGCAATTAAAGAAATATATTTTAATGCCTTAGTAAATTTGGGTTCTTATATATTTCCAATTGTTTCTATAGATGTTATGGGAAGTATGGATGGAAAAAATTATACAATAATATCCAAAAATAATTATCCTGCAGTTACGAATGCAACTCCTAAAACCTTAAATGAAACTCAAGGATTTAGTTGTGCCATCGCCAAACCAACGGCTTATAAATACTATAAGTTTACTGCAACCAATTTAAAGAAATTACCTAATTGGCATCCTGGAAAAGGTACACCAGCTTGGATATTCATTGATGAAATATTTCTGAATTAAATTATTCAACTGTAAACCATTCATAAGCGCCTGGTGCTAAAGTAAAACTAAAGGAAGTTTCATAAGCTCTATTCAAACTATAGAACTTAAGCGCATTGCCTTTAATTCCAATTTTTGCAGTTTTGTCTAAACCAGTATAATACAATGGCAATTGAATTGTTCTTGTAATTGTCTCATTAGTTGGATTAAATAACATCATCAACCCTTTTTGAGGAAGTGCTGGGTCAACGTGTAACCAGCCATCCCAATCACGTCCATCGGCTCTTCTTAATTGAATGATATCGGCATTCAAAATGGATCTGTATTTTTTATACCAACTAATCACAGATTGCACTTTAGCCTTTGTCTTATCAGTATCATATAATCTTGGACCTCTATAACATGCTTGTACCCCAGCACCATAATATTGCATCATTAATTGCTCATAATCATCTAAATGTTGCTCCAATGGCTCCAAAACGGCATCTTCCCCACCGCCTTGATATTTAGTCAATGGGACAAAACCCCATCCCATGGAAGGTGTTTTTTCGATAGTGCCATCGTGAATATTCTGCCGATTGATTATTTTTTGTTGGGATCTAGACAAAGAGAAATTTACTTCTCTATAACCAACTGCAATCTTATGTGTGCCATCTAAAAAATACCAATCTGGTGCATTAATATATACGCCTTTTTCATTTAGCCATCTATATAGTTCTTTTTGAATATCCATCTGTCTCCATTGAGAATCATCATAATCTTTATGGCCTGGATGCACTTTACTTGCACATACATCACCTGGATAAGGTCCGTCATTCTCCCAAATATCAAAACCTGTCTCTTTAAAAAAATATTTTATTTTATCTCTATAGGCCAATCCCCATTTGCTACCAAAACATGGAGCGTTTCCAAAAAATGCACCACCAGGTTTGCCTGTTCTTATATCAATAACATCATCTTCATCACTAATTCTTCTGCTACTAAATAAAGAATAACCTCCTAATAAAATATTTTTTTGATGTGCATACTGTGCTAGTTTCTTCCATTTATCAATATTTTTTTGACTACTATCTTCCATATTTAAATGACTTCCAAAACTTAAAATAACCGCTTCGTATCCTGTTTGCACACATTGATCTATAGCCGCTTTTACTTCTTCATCGTTCTTGCTAACCAAGTGCATAAAAATAGGATTCTGTGTTGTCCATGGCGCGATGGTTCTATACATTTTACGCAACATTAAACCACGTCTTTGTCTATCATAACTATCCATCAAGAGTTCGTTTGTTCTAACAGATTTGAAATGATCATTAGTCTGTAAATCAATGCCAGGTGCCTTTTCGGGATATATTTCTAATAAACAAGGTGTTTCAAAATTATAGTTCACTTGTGAAGTATAAGAGCTGTCTGTTTTCCAATGAGTAGTTTGGTCACTTATATCATAACGCATTGCATTATTGAATGCATAATTTGTTTCTACATAAATTCCATGTTGTTTTTTCATTACCTCGGGCTTACCCACCACTGCACTTTCTTCTTCTACCAAACCTAATACTTCGTTTACTACTCTATTAATTTTTATAGTTGTTGCGCTATTGTTATTTATCTCAATCCATTTAGTAATTAAAGGAATGCCATCATATAAATTATAATAAACAGAAACAATAATATTTTTTAAAGAAGGCTTTGAGGAGACAAAATCGAATCGAATAGACTTTCCCTTTGGTTGTTCTTTATTGGAAAGCCATGTAGTGGATTTCCATTGAATAAAATTAGCAATACTGTCAATATGGTAATTTTTAAATTGAAATGCCGATGGATCTGAAATTAATTTCTGTTCAGCTCCTTTGATTAAATAAGCTTTTTCTGTCATTCCGATCAAGCCACCAATATTATACACTAGTCCATCAATAGTTATTCTAGCCTCTGGCTCTATACTTCTTAATAACTGTTGGTTAGTAGTAAGATTTGTATAGTCTATACATGCTAGATTTGGGCCAATAAAAAAGGTTCTTCTGCTTAATCCATTATCCAATATAATATATTGATTGGTTTTTTTGATTTCCGCTCTTTTACTTATTGGCTTTATCAACCAATCCTCTTGTGCGAACAAAAAAATAGGCATTATCAAAATAAACTTGATTAAAATCAGCTTTACTACTTTCATATATCATTCATTTAGGCACAAGAAAATTACAAAATATGTGTAGCTTTATTTATCATTTTCAAATATAGTTTTATGTATAAGTTTTTGACAGGCAGCTTTTTGATCTGTATCCTAATGGGTTGTGGAGAAAAGTTGGAGAAACAATACCCTAAAAGAGAAGGAATTACTCAGTCAGTTTATGCATCTGGCACTATTAAAAGTAAGGGACAATATGAGGTGTACGCGAAAGTGCCAGGAATTATTGAAGCCATTTTAATCAAAGAGGGCGATCTTATTAGAAAAGGACAGGCTATTATTAGGTTATCCAATACTGCTCAAAGTTTGACTTATGAAAATGCGAAACAGAATGCTCAATTCAACAGTTCCCAAACTAATGGAGAAAAAATAGAACAAGCCAAGACAGAATTAGAATTAGCTAAGTCTAAAATGGAAAACGATGCCTCATTGCTAGCAAGACAAGAAAAACTTTGGGAACAAGGAATTGGCACAAAAAACGAATTAGATCAAAGATTATTAAACTATAAAAACGCAAGCACTATATATAAGGCTTCAAAATTAAAATTAAACGATTTAGAAAAGCAGATCAATTTTCAAAATAGTCAAACCAATAGAACAGCTGCAATAAGTGCAGCAAATATGAATGACTATATTATTAAAAGTCAAGTTGATGGAAAAGTATATTCAATTAACAAACAATTAGGCGAATTAGCTAATACGCAATCAGCTATTGCGATTGTAGGGGATGCTAATAATTTTTATATAGAGCTCCAAATTGATGAATTTGACATTAATAGTATTGTAAAGGGGCAGAAAGTATTAGTAAGCATGGATAGTCATAAAGGAGAAACATACGAAGCTGTATTAGAAAAGTTATATCCTATTATGAATGAGAGAACAAGGACTTTTAAAGCAGATGCAGTTTTTGTAAAAAAACCTGATAATATCTATCCTAATTTAAGTGCCGAAGCAAATATTGTCATTCAAATTAAAAATAGTGTGTTGACTATACCAAGGTCTTATTTAATTGATGATACTTATGTTTTATTGGCTAATAAAGAAAGAAGAAAAATAGCTGTTGGCTTAAAAGACTATGATAAGGTAGAGGTCTTAAGTGGGATTTCTGAAAAAGATGAATTAGCGAAGCCTGAATAATGAAAAAAAGCATCTTAATCAATATTGCCAAAGCACTACTACTAGCAAGGTGGAGACAAACATTAGTGGCTGCTATTGGTGTTACATTTAGTATTACTATGTTTATTACCTTATTGGGTTTTATGAATGGCTTGAATGATTTATTAGATGGACTTATACTAAATAGAACTCCGCATATTAAGCTATACAATGATATTAAGCCAAATCCAAGTCAGCCCATAAAAAATGCTACTGAGTATAAAGGGAAGCACCATTTTATTCAATCTATCAAGTCAGACGCTAATAAACAAGCTATCTACAATAGTTTGGCAATAATGAATTCACTAAGTAAAGACCCAAGAGTTGTTGGATATACTCAAAAATTAACTGCTCAGGTTTTTTTTATCAATGGAACCACAGATATAACTGGAGTTTTAAACGGCGTTAATGCAACCGAAGAAAAAAAACTTTTTCATTTTAATGATTATGTGGTTGCGGGAAATGCATTGGATTTAGACAGAGAAACAAATACCATTATTCTAGGAAAAGGCTTAGCAAGTAAATTATTGGTCAACCTGGGTGATGTGATTCAATTATCCACTGCCAAAGGAGATCGTTTTCAATTAAAAGTTGTTGGCTATTTTCAATCTGGTTTGAAAGATTTAGATGACGTTCAAAGCTATGCCTCTATTCATACGGTTCAAAAAATCATGAATAAACCGAATAGTTTTATTACCGAAATAGATATAAAATTAAACGATATCAACCTTTCTATACCTACTGGTAAAGAATATGCAAAATTATATCAAACAGATGCGGAAGATATTCAAACAGCCAATGCACAATTTGAAACAGGAAGCACTGTTAGAAGCATTATTTCTTATGCAGTTGGAATCACGTTATTAATTGTGGCAGGTTTTGGCATTTATAATATCCTCAATATGATGATTTTTGAAAAAATGGATTCGATTGCCATTTTAAAAGCAACAGGGTTTTCAGGAAAAGATGTTAAAAATATCTTCATGTACATCGCCTTGAGTATTGGATTTTTTGGAGGATTGGCTGGTTTACTATTTGGATATATTTTATCCAGCATTATTGATCAAATTCCATTTGTAACAGCAGCGCTCCCAACTGTAAAAACCTATCCCATTAATTATAGTATCGTTTTTTATGTTATTGGTATAAGCTTCTCATTAATCACCACTTATTTTGCTGGCTGGTTTCCTGCACGTAAAGCAAGTAAAATTGACCCTGTTGTCATTATAAGAGGAAAATAATCATGAGTCAGAAAATATTAGAAGCAAAAAATATTGTCAAATACTTTGAAGATCCTGTCAAAGTCAAAGTGCTCAATGAAGTAAGTTTTAGTATAAATAAAGGTGAATTTGTTTCCTTAACGGGAAAGTCTGGTTGTGGAAAATCTACACTGTTATATGTTTTATCTACAATGGACACAGATTATGAAGGTAGCCTATACATTGACCAGGTTGAAATGCCTAAAAACGATGAAGGTTATTTGGCTAAGGTTAGAAATGAAAAAATAGGATTCGTATTTCAATTCCATTATTTACTGAATGAATTTGATGTTTTAAATAATGTAATGCTGCCTGGATTAAAACAAAATAAATATAGCAAGGCCGAGGTAGAATATAGGGCTTATGAAAAATTAAAAGTATTGGGTATTGAAAATTTGGCATTGAAAAAAGCGAACCAACTATCTGGTGGAGAAAAGCAAAGAGTAGCCATTGCTAGAGCACTTATTAATGACCCACATATTATCATGGGTGATGAACCTACAGGCAACTTAGATAAAAAAAATAGCGATCTCGTATTTGATATATTTAAGCAATTAGCCCACGAGTACAACCAAACCTTATTGATTGTTACACACGATCCAAGTTTTGCCGATAGAACAGACAGGATTATTAAAATGGAAGACGGTAAAATTATCTCTTAGTCTAATCCTTTTCTTTTTCTAAAAGCTGAGGGATTTTCTCCCGTAATTTTTTTGAATATTTTATTGAAATAAGAAAGGCTTTCAAAGCCAACATCATAACAAGCTTCTGTTATATTAGCATCCTGCATTAATAATTTCTTGGCATGATTAATTCTATACTGATTCACGAATTCAGTATAAGTGAGCTTGGTACTCTTTTTAAAATATCTACAAAATGCAGCTACAGATAAATTCACATGCTTTGCAATAGCATCTAACACTATGGGTTGCTGAAAATTATTTTCTACATATTGATAAATTAAATGCATGCGCTCTTGCTCTTTCAAAACTGCATGATTCGCAATGGGTCTTGTATTTAATAAAGTGTACTCCTTGCTTTTTGCTAATAAATGAAATACTTTAATCAAATGCAATAATTGTTCGAAGGGTTTTAAAGTGGTTAATACTTTCAGCATTTCGCCAGCTTCTTTTTTCGTAGACCCAAAAAATGCAATACCTGTTTTTGCTTTTTCAAATAGATCAAAAATGGGTTGCATTTCTGGTTGACTATAAAATGGATCTTGATAAAAATTTTGTCTAAACTGAACCACTACTGTTTCTACTACAGATTTTACACCGTAATCAAAATTTAAATGTGGTATATAAGATCCAATCAATGCTAAATCACTTTCTTCATAGGTGCTTATATGATCTCCAATATGTCTTACTCCTTTTTCGGCTTCAACATAAACCAACTCTATTTCTGGATGAAAATGCCAATAGAAAATTTCATTTAACTTGGGTGTCAACAAAATTCTGAAGGAGCTTCCTTCATCTGGTTTGATATTTTCTAAACTAAGCTTCATTGATACTAAAATAGCTGACTTTTATCCAAATTATGAATAATATGTCAATATAGAGCAAATATTGGCTATTTTAAGTAAAATTCACAGGCCGGGTTTGTCTGTACATTTATAGTATCAAAAACCAATAATTGCTTGCTATGGAAAACAAAGAACAACAAGGGATGGTACCTACAATGGTTCCAACAATGGCTACTCCCAATAGTGCCGCACACAAAGACATTCCAGGAAATCCTTCTACTGCAAAAAGCAGTGCGACAAAATTAAACGACCGCTCTAATGGAAAACCATTAAGAGTATTGAGTGAGGAAGATTGGAATTTTTGGATACACAATGGTTATATCGTTATTAAAAATGCTGTGCCAAGAGAACAAGCATTGGCAACTGCAAAATTCTTATGGGAATTTGAAGAAAAGGATCCTAATAATAAAGAGACATGGTATACTGCACCAAGAGCTGAAATGAAAATGAAAGAGTTAGCAGGTACAGGCATGGTGGAATGTTACAATAACCAACACCAATGGAATAATAGACAAATGCAAAGAGTATATGACGCTTTTGTAGACATATGGGGTACAGAAAAATTATGGGTAACCATTGATAGAGCAAATTTAAATTTCCCTATTCGTCCAGGACATGAGTATAAAGCTTTTATACATTGGGATTATGATCCAGAAACTAAACCAGTCAATGTACAAGGTGTATTAGCCTTAGCAGATCAAACAGACGAAAACATGGGTGGATTCCAATGTATACCTGAATTATTCAGAACCTATGATACTTGGAAATTAACGCAGCCAGAAGATCGTGATCGCTATAAGCCAGACACAACAGGATTTACACCCACTAAGGTAAAACTAGAAGCGGGTGATTTATTAATCTTTAATAGCTTGGAGCCACATGGCATTAGAGCAAATAATAGTGAAGACAAAGTAAGAATTGCGCAATACATTTCTATGATGCCAGCAGAAGAAGACAATCAAGCATTAAGAGAATGGAGAGTAAATTCTTGGAAAGACAGAATTGCACCAGAAGGCTATGCTTTCCCTGGTGATCCAAGAAATTGGGAACAAACTAAATATGATACAGCTGTATTATCAGATTTAGGAAAAAAATTATTAGGTCTTGAAAAATGGTAATGCAATGCCCTTATTGGGTCTAGGGGTATATGATATGTACCAACAAGAAGCAGAACAAGCAGTATCAATGGCTTTAGCGATTGGCTATAGGCTAATTGATACTGCTAGTATGTATGAAAACGAAGTAGAAATTGGCAATGCACTCAAGCAAACAACTATTCCAAGAGCCGATATTTTTTTAACAACCAAGTTAAATAATACAGACCATGGTTATGATGAAGCTTTGCGCGCATTTGATACTAGTTTAGAAAAGTTACAACAAGACTATGTAGACTTGTATTTAATTCATTGGCCTATCAAAGAAGGAAGAAAAGATTCTTGGAAAGCCTTGGAAAAAATTTATGAAAGCGGTCGAGCGAAAGCAATTGGTGTCGCTAATTATACAATGCCTTTCTTAAAAGAGTTAGAAAGCTATGCCAATATTGCACCAGCGGTTAATCAGATTGAATTTACACCATGGCTATATCAAGAAGATGTATTGCAGTATTGCAAACGAAATAATATTCAATTACAATCTTATTCACCTATTACAAGAGGCCAAAAATTCAATGATCCTAGATTAACGCAGCTTTCTGAAAAATACCAGAAAACCCCAGCTCAAATAATTTTAAACTGGAATTTACAATTAGGCGTTTCTACTATACCTAAATCTTCTAAAAAAGAAAGGCTTCAAGAAAATTTTGATGCACAGAATTTTACATTAGCTACACAAGATGTTGAATTTATGAATACATTTAATGAAGGATTCAGAATCTGTGATGATCCTGCCATCTTTTTATAACGATTAAAAAACTATCATGAAAAAATTATTACTATTAAGTTTATTGGTTTGTACAAGTTTTGTTGTTTTTGCTCAAAAAGAAAAAACACAATTAAGACATGTGGTTTTATTTACTTTTAAAGCTACTTCCAGTAAAGAAGATGTTGCAAAAGTGACTAGAACCTTTAATGACTTATACGGAAAAGTTCCTGAAGTAAAGAATATGGAATGGGGATTAAATATGAGTCCAGAGCATTTAGATCAAGGCTTCACTCATTGTTTTGTTTTGACATTTAGTTCTGAAAAAGATTTAGCCTCTTATCAATTACATCCTGCACATAAAGCATTTCAAGAGGTATTGAAACCTCATATGGATAGAGTTTTCGTAGTCGATTATTTTGTAACACCAAAGTAAAAAAATAGCCTCGCAATGCGAGGCTATTTTTTTTGTCTACCAACCTATACCATAATCTTCTCCGTGATTGGAACTTCCTCCCCACATGGAATTATGTTTCCAATCAAAATAAATAGCGTTTATAGGACCACTTGTTCTTTCTTCAAAACTTAAGGTATAGCCCATTGCTCTTAATTCTTTTCTAACCCAATCAGGTACATTATTGTTTAATAATACATTTCCTGGTCTTGGCTTTCTATCATCTAGTTTAGATCCACCTAAAGACAACCATAGTTGATTGGTATTAATATTAGCCGCTTCGCTGGCTTCTTGCATAGTCATACCAAATTCAACTACATTCAAAAAGAATTGTAATAAATTTTGATCTTGAGTATCTCCCCCTTGCACACCAAATGCCATCATTGGTTTACCATCTTTTATAGCAATGCTTGGCGTTAATGTAACTCTTGGTCTTTTACCAGGAGCCACTACATTAAAAGGATTAATAGTTGAATCTAAAACAAAACTTTGCATTCTTTGACTCATACCTACACCAGTATTACCAGCTATTACAGCAGGCAACCATCCACCACTTGGTGTTATAGAAACTACCCAGCCCTCTTTATCTGCAGACTCAACTGTAGTAGTACCTCTCCATAAACGATCCATATACGCTGCATCTGGAATTTGACTTAAATCAGATTTTGCAATGGCATCATGTGCAGGTAAGAAAGTGTTTTTTCTAGTTGTATCACTATTTGGAGTAAAGCCTCTTGATTTTAATAGGTTTAAATAAGGATTCGTTTTCCCTTCAAACGGATAAGGATCTCCAGGTCCAACATTTGGGTTATTGGCTTTCCAATTAATTTCACTAGCTCTTTGCTTCGCATAAGACTTACTTAATAAACCAGTCATTGGTTGATTAGTAGCAAATCTTGGATCACCATAATAAAAATCTCTGTCTGCAAAACTTAAGTTCATTGCTTGATAAACAGTATGAATATATTTTGCAGAATTATAGCCCATGCCTTTCAAATCAAAATTTTCTAAAATATTCAAGGCTTGTAATAAAGCAGGACCTTGTGTCCAAGGTTGTAATTTGTATACTTCAATGCCTTTGTAGTTAATATGTGTAGTAGCTTCTTCTACTGGCTTCCAATTAGCTAAATCTTCTTTGGTAATTAATCCACCTTGTTCTTTAACACCTCTTACAAATTCATCAGCAATATCTCCTTTATAAAAACGATCATAAGCAGCCTGAATAGCTTCTTTTCTGTTCTTCCCTTTTTTTAATGCAGCTTGTTCGGCATCCACCATTTTTTGTAAAGTATTTAATAAATCTTGTTGTACAAAGATTTCACCTGCTTCTGGCGCTTCTCTCTTTTCACCCAAATGTGGTAATAATACTTTTTTACTATAAGGCCATTCTTTGATTCTACCTTTACCTCTCTCGATACTATTAGCAGTTTGTGCATCAATTGGATAACCTGCAGCTAATTCCATTGCTGGAGCAAGTACCTCTTTTAAACTCATTGTACCATAATTAGACAGCATATAACAGATTCCGCCTGGTGTACCAGGAGTTGTAGCAGCTAAAGGACCATATTCGGGAGGAAATTGATACCCCTTGCCTTTGAAAAATTCAACAGTTGCGCCAGTAGGTGCAACACCCATTGCATTAATAGCGATAACTTGTTTGGTATTTGGATTGTATATTAAAGCCTGTGTTTCACCGCCCCAGCTAAGTACATCCCACATAGTACAAGTAGCGGCCAGCATTGCGCAAGCAGCATCTACTGCATTTCCACCTTTATCAAAAACTTTCGCACCCGCAGTGGCAGCTAGAGGCTTACCAGTAATGGCCATCCAGTTTTTACCATGTAATGGTGGCTTTTGAGTAGGTTGTGCCATTATCAAAAAACTAATCGACAATAAACAAATGGAAAGAAATGCTTTTTTCATAGATATAAATTGATACTCCGAAATTACTGTTTTTATGCAGACAAAATTGCATAACTTAATATCTTCAAAAATGGGTAAATAGAATGAAGAAATTGTTTAAGTATCTAGGCTACTTTTTATTCACATTGTTCATCGGATCAAGTGCTATAATGATAGCAATTGCTCAAAAAGATATTCCAAGAGAGCAATTAAAAAGTAAATATGCAAAAAATCCATCACAGTTTATGCCACTAATGGGCATGCAAGTGCATTATAGAGATGAAGGAAATAAATTAGATAGCACACCCATTCTATTAATTCATGGAACATCCTCATCACTAAATACATGGGACAGTTTAATTAGCTATTTACCTTCTAATAAAAGAATTATTCGATTGGACATGCCTGCATTTGGATTAACAGGACCAAGCCCCGAAAACAAGTATAGTTATAAGTTCTATAGCGATTTTTTAAATGCATTTTTAAATCAATTAGAAGTAAAACATTCTATTATTGCAGGAAACTCTTTAGGCGGAGGGATTGCATGGCACTTTGCATTAGATTATCCCCATCGAGTAAGTCAATTAATTTTAATAGACGCTTCTGGTTATCCAAAAAAAGATGAGAAGGGTTCTTTAGGATTTAAAATAGCAAGTATCCCCATTGTAAATAATATTTTATTGTTTGTAACACCTAGGTCTTTGGTGAAGAAAAGTTTAGAGACAGTTTTCACAGATCAGTCAATGGTTACAGAAGAGCGTATAACTAGGTATCATGAATTATTGTTAGTAGAAGGGAATAGAAAAGCTGCTTTAAGTATTTTTAAAAATGGATTCCAACAAGAAACAGAAAGAATAAAAAATATCCAACAACCTACACTTATAATTTTCGGAGAAGATGATCAATTGATCAATAGTAATAACGCTTATCTTTTTGAAAAAGATATTAAGGGAAGTAAATCTGTTATTATGAAAAATATAGGACATGTACCCATGGAAGAGGCTCCAAAACAAACAGCAATAATTATTAATGAATTTATAAAGTAAATAATGAAATTTACTACTGCAGCTATAGAAAACATTGTTCATAATCATTATGAACTTAGTGTTGAAGCAAAAGCCCTGGACGGCTATGATGAACTTAATTTTATCTTAACAGAAAAATTTGGCAAGAAATATATTTTAAAAATTGCCAATGCAGCGCATGATAAAGATTTTATAGATGCACAAATAAAAATTATTACGCATCTAAGAAATAGCCCCATAGCTGATAAGCTTCAATATTTTATAAAAAATAAAAAAGGTGAAACACTTACCATACTAGAAGAAGGCGGAGAAATTTATTATCTAAGGATATTAAATTATTTAGAGGGAAATTTTTGGGTAGATATAACTCATAACAACCCAATACTGCATGAAGATTTAGGCCAGTTTTTAGCTATGATGGATGCGTCATTGGTTGATTTCAAACACCCAAGTATGCACAGGCATTATACCTGGGATATAAGTACAGCAAGGGATGCACAATATAAGCTTGCGCATATCAAATCGCATGAAGGCAAAAGAATAGTAGATTATTTTTTACTACAATTTGAAACGGAGGTATTGCCAATTTTAAGCTCATTGAGACATAGTTATGTTCATAATGACGCTAATGATTATAATATATTAGTTAAAGACAATGAAGTAATTGGCTTAATAGATTTTGGTGACATGGTATATACGGCTACTATTAATAATGTAGCTGTTGCATGTACATATGCCATGTTAGATAGCGAAGATCCTTTATCAGTAGCAGTATCTGTAGTAAAAGGCTATCACTCCAAATTTGCTCTAAAAGAAAATGAATTAAGTATTTTATATTATTTAATTGCAGCTAGATTGTGCATTAGTTTAACTCAATCTGCCTATAATGCTTCTTTAGTATCAGAAAATGCACATCATTTTATAACAGAAAAACCCGCCTGGAAATTAATATATCAATTGATAGAGATAAACCCAATCAAAGCCCAGGATGCGTTTAATAAAGTATGTGGATTTAAATCTTTAATAAATGCTAGTAATGATTACTCCGAACATGAATCAAAAAGGAAAAAATTAATTGGTCAAAATTTAAGCATCAGCTACCAAGAACATTTAAAAATTGATAAAGGCGCTCTTCAGTATTTATATGATGATAAAGGAAATACTTATATAGATTGTGTAAACAATGTAAGCCATGTAGGTCACTGTCATCCTACAGTGGTTAGAGCTATGCAAAAACAAATTGCAACTTTGAATACTAATACAAGGTATTTAAATAATGAGATTATTGATTATGCAGAAGCTTTGTTAACAACGCTTCCAAAACATTTAAGTGTTTGTTACTTTACCAATAGTGGTTCTGAGGCAAATGATTTGGCAATAAGAATAAGTAAAATGGTCACTGGTCAAGAAGATGTGATTGTTTTAGATCATGCATATCATGGAACATCCACTACAACAATGCAAATTAGTCCATACAAGTTTGACAAGCCAGGTGGAATTGGACAAATGCCATGGGTACATAAAGCCATGAATCCAGATATTTATAGAGGTCCTTATCAAAATAATAATGGTGAAGCTGGAAAGGCTTATGCAGAATCTGTAGTAGATATAATTGAAAAATTAAAACAGATAGGCAAAAAACCTGCAGCTTTTATTTGTGAAACCTTATTAGGCGTTGGCGGACAAATACCACTACCCAAAAATTATTTAAAAGAGGTGTACGCCCAAGTGCAAGTTGCAGGAGGAATTTGTATAGCAGACGAAGTGCAAGTAGGATTTGGAAGAGTTGGTTCTAAATTTTGGGGATTTGAATTACAAGAAGTATTACCAGATATGGTAGTCATGGGGAAACCCATTGGAAATGGACACCCACTAGCCGCAGTCTTGATGACAGAAGCTATTGCCCATAAATTTAATAATGGAATTGAATTCTTTAATACCTATGGAGGCAATCCGGTTTCTATGGCAACAGGCGCTGCTGTATTAAAGACCATACAAAATGAACAGCTTCAAGAAAATGCTTTAGTTGTTGGCAACACTTTATTAAAGAGTTTAACAGCATTAATGAAAAAACATCCCATCATTGGAGATGTAAGAGGAGAAGGATTATTTGTTGGGGTTGAGTTAGTTAAAGATAGGGTCACCAAAGAGCCAGTTGGCAAAGAGATTAATCATATTGTAGAAGCCTTGAAAAACAAGGGTTTCCTCATAAGCACTGACGGACCTTATAATAATGTGTTGAAGATTAAACCTCCGATTGTATTTTCAGAAAAAAATGCCATCGATTTTTCCAGAGCACTAGATGAAGTTCTACTTAACGCCTAATTCAATAGACTTTAGCTTCATGGCATCTTTTGACTTGACATTATAAATTACACAGCGTACAATATCATCGTATTTAACCGTTTTGACTAACTGTTTCTGATGATCGTAATACCTTGTTTCTAAATAGTAGACTTCGTCGTAATAATAAGTTAGATAAACAGTAGAGGATGAATCAATTAGGTTTTGAGCAAAATCTTTTGAGGCAGATTTGCCGGTACAAGCAGTTAATAAAACCAAGAAGCTACTGCCAATAAAGCTGATATATAGTAAGGCTTTCAACATTTCATCTCTAATGTAAGAAATTTATACTTAGTATTTAGTAAATTGAGAGACAATTTATTCCATGAAAAAAATACTCATAATTGCTTTAGCAATATGCTCATTTAAAGCAATCCAAGCGCAAGATGCAGACTTGATTATTCAGAACGGCAAATTAATGGATGGAACAGGCAACCAATGGCAATACAAAGACATTGCAATTAGTAAAAATAAAATCATTGCTATTGGTCAATTAAAGAATTGGAAAGCTGCAAAAACAATTGATGCTAAGGGTTTAATTGTATCCCCTGGATTTATTGATGTACATGGACATGTGGAAGGTGGCGAAACCAGAAACCCATTAGCAGGAAATTTTATTTATGATGGGGTAACCACTGTAATTACCGGTAACTGCGGCGGCAGTGCGGATAATTTAAAAAATTATTTTAATACTATCGATTCAATTGGCACCTCTATTAATATTGCTTCTTTAATGGGGCATAATAATATTCGCAAACAAGTAATGGGCACAGCCAATAGAGATGCTACAGAAGAAGAATTGGTTAAAATGGAATTTTTAGCTCAGAAAGCAATGCAAGATGGTGCAGTAGGGATGTCTACTGGATTAATTTATATTCCAGGCACTTATGCTCCAACAGAAGAAGTAGTTAGATTGGCTAAAGTGATTGCAGCCAATGGAGGTGTATACTCTTCTCATATAAGATATGAAGAAGATAAAGTAGTAGATGCAGTGAATGAGGCAATTCATATTGGAAGAGCTGCAAATATTCCAGTAGAGATATCTCATTTTAAAGTGAGTGGTCAAAACAACTGGGGAAGAAGTAAAGAAACCTTGCCATTAGTAGAAAATGCAAGAAAAGAAGGTATCGATGTAACCATCGATCAATATCCTTACACGGCTAGTAGCACTAACTTAGGTGTTATGTTGCCTAGTGATGTTTTAGCTGATGGACAAGATTCCATTATGGCAAGATTAAAAGATCCAATCATTAGAGAAAGAGTTAAAGCCCATAGTATTGGAATTATCAAAAAAAGAGGTTTAAAACATTTTAGCTATGCAGTAGTAGCCAACTATAGAGCAGACTCTACATATAATGGAAAAAGTATCGAAGAAATAAATTTAATGAGAGGCGGCAAGCATAACCAAAAAGCTGAAGCAGAAACTATTGTACAAATGATGGAACAAGGCGGTGCGCAAATGGTTTATCATGGAATGAGTGAAGAAGATGTAAAAAATATTATGAAGTATCCTTTCAATATGATTGCCAGCGATGCAGGCATTGCGGTAATGGGTGCAGGCAAACCACATCCTAGAGCTTATGGCACTAACTCTAGAGTTTTAGGGAAATATGTACGTGAAGAAAAAGTAATTGGATTAGAAGAAGCCATTAGAAGAATGACTTCTTTGCCTGCAAATAAGTTTAATTTACAAGAAAGAGGATTGATAAAAGAAGGTTATATCGCAGACATAGTAATATTTGATGAGAATGAAGTGGGTGATGCATCAACTTACGAGAACCCACATCAATATGCAAAGGGTTTTAAATATGTAGTAGTGAATGGTGCAATAACCATTGAAAATGGAACACATATTGGTACAAGAAAAGGTATGGCTATTAGAAATAAAAATAATTAATCAAGGAACTCAATAACTATGAAAAAAACAACACCCAACAGTAGAAGAAATTTTCTTCGAAATGCTGCAACCATTGCTGCAGGATTTTCTATTGTTCCAAGACATGTATTAGGAAGAGGCTTTTTAGCTCCAAGTGATCAATTAACCAAAGGTATCATTGGAGTTGGAGGAATGGGTCGTGGCCATATACCCTATGCAGGTACCAGAGTAGTAGCTATCTGCGATGTAGATCAAAGACATCTAACCGAAGTAGCGAATAGTATTGGTGGCGGAGTAAAAACTTTTCAGGATCATAGAGAGTTAATTGCATTACCAGAAGTAGATATTGTACATATTGCCACGCCTCCTCACTGGCATGGAATTATGGCAGTAGATGCTGCAAAAGCTGGAAAAGATATTTGGTGTGAGAAACCAATGACTAGAACTATTGGAGAAGGTAAGCGTGTAGTAGAAGCGGTGAAACAATATGGACGAATGTTTAGATTAAACACATGGTTCCGTTTTGAAGATAATTTTTATGGAATGAACACAACAGTGAAGCCAATAAAAAAATTAGTAGAGTCTGGTTTATTGGGTTGGCCATTAACTGTAACAGTTAGTAAGACAACAGGATTTGATTGGAAATTCTATTGGGTAGGTAAAACCAATTTGGAGCCACAAGCTATACCTGCAGAATTAGATTACGACAGATGGTTAGGACCAGCGCCGTACAAACCATATAACGCACATAGAGTTCATCAAACTTTCAGAGGATATTGGGATTATGATGGAGGTGGATTAGGTGATATGGGACAACACTATTTAGATCCAATCCAATATTTTTTGGGGAAAGACAATACAAGTCCGGTTAAGGTGGAAGTGGATGCAGAACAACAACATCCTGATGCTTGTGGTACATTTAGAAAAATCACTTACACTTATGAAGATGGATGTAAAATTATTTTAGATGGTGAAGCCAAAGATCCAAATGCCGCATATATTGAAGGACCAAAAGGAAAATTATTCAATGGCTTCAAGTCAGATATTCCAAATTTGAAAGAAAAATTAGCGATGATGCCAGACCCAGAGCCTCAAGTAACTAACTTCCTAGACTCAGTTAAATAC
Organism: Bacteroidota bacterium; assembly: GCA_046046935.1. Taxonomy (GTDB): domain Bacteria; phylum Bacteroidota; class Bacteroidia; order Chitinophagales; family Chitinophagaceae; genus Sediminibacterium. The sequence goes on along the minus strand of JBJOIU010000003.1, from coordinate 11,035 downwards.
AGAACACCATTTGCTTTAAATGAATCTAATGGATTCAGGTCTTGTACTATAATCAATATGGGTAAAATTGCTTTACAACTTGGAAGAACATTAAAATTTGATCCGGTGAATCAAGTATTCATTGATGATGCAGAAGCCAATTATTTAATCAATCCACCAATGCGTGGACCTTGGACTATTTAAAAGATTTAAAAAAAAATTACATGAAAAAAATATTCTTAATTATCGGTATCTACTTGTTTACTGTAGTTCAATCTAAAGCACAGTCTACCGTTGAAGCAACCATACAAGTATTTCCATTTCAAAAAACTACCGAAGCTGCTTCAGCATTAGAAACCATGAATACATGGGAGTCAAGTAACTGGAAAAGCTTTTTTAAATTATTAGACGATACTACAACAAAGGTTAAAGCAACATATGCATTACATGCATATGTAAACAAAATTGCGAATACAGATCAAAGAGCAGGCTTTGCAAAACAATTAAAAAAACAAAAAAGTAAAGCAAAGACCGAATATGCAAAATTGGCTATTCAAGACGAATTAAATTTATTGACTGTAGCAACTATAACGAACGAGAGAAATAATAGTTTGCCTAAAATTATTGTCAGTCCTGTTGCTGCAGTATCTACCAAAAATAATGTGCAACAATTATTAGACTTGCAAGACAAAATGGAATTGGCTAAAAATCCAATTGAACAAAAAAGAATTATCGCTGAAGCTGCAAGAGTGCCAGGATTTAGTAGTCTTGTTTTTGCAAGCAAATATTTAGACAATGTGGCAATCAACAAAGAAGCAGCTTTAGCAGTTACAAGACTTGCTTTAGCAGATATGAGTATTAAGGGAACAGTTGTAAGAGAGGCATTAGAAAAAGCATTGCCTTTAATAAGCGGAGTAGATAGTGCTATTTTAGTCGGTAAGTTAAAAGCGCATTTAAGAAAGCTGCCTTATGATTATGGATTCGTATCTATGTTTAATGGTAAAGACTTAACAGGCTGGAAAGGTCTAGTAGGCAATCCAGTATATAGAGCTAAACAAAGCGATTCGGCATTAAAAGTATTGCAAGAAAAAGCAGATGCAAAAATAGTTAATGACTGGGTAGCTAAAGATGGCTTATTGGTATTTACAGGGCACGGAGACAATCTTTGTACCGAAAAGAAATATGGCGATTTTGAAATGTATGTAGATTGGAAGATTACTGCACAAGGAGATGCTGGCATTTATTTAAGAGGAACTCCACAAGTGCAAATTTGGGATACTAGCAGAAGAGAAGTTGGCGCACAAGTGGGTTCTGGAGGATTATACAATAATCAAAAAAACCAAAGTAAGCCATTGGTGGTAGCAGACAACGCAATAGGAAGTTGGAATAATTTTCACATCATCATGAAAGGTGATAAAGTGACTGTATATTTAAATGGAGTCTTAGTAACTGATAACACAATACTTGAAAACTATTGGGATAGAAACCTACCTATTTTTATCAAAGAACAAATTGAATTACAAGCACACGGAACTTATGTGGCATACAGAAATTTATATATCAGAGAATTACCAGACAATAATGCTATTGGTTTGAGTACAGAAGAAAAGAAAGAAGGATTTGTACAATTATTTGATGGCACCAATATTGATCAATGGATGGGCAATACTGCAGGTTATATAATCAGTGACGGAGCATTAGTTGTAGTGCCAGATAATGGCAGTGGAGGTAACTTATATACTAAAGAAGAATATGCAGATTTTGTATATAGATTCGAATTTCAATTAACTCCAGGCGCTAACAATGGTATTGGTGTTCACGCACCACCAGTAGGTGATGCTGCCTATGTAGGAATGGAAATCCAAGTACTAGACAATGAAGCGCCTATTTACAGTAGTTTACAAGAATATCAATACCACGGATCTGTTTATGGCATAGCCGCTGCAAAAAGAGGACATCTATTACCAACAGGCGAATGGAACAAAGAAGAAATAATGTTGAAGGGATCGAAGATAAAAGTGACATTAAATGGAACAGTAATTAATGAAGTTGATCTTAAAGAAATAACAAAGAATGGCACTGCAGATCATAAAGAACATCCAGGACTTACAAGAACAACAGGCCATATTGGATTTTTAGGACACGGAGATGTAGTAAGATTTAAAAATATGCGTATAAAAAGAATTTAATTTTGAAAAAATGTTAAATTTTTAAATGCATGAAGGTCAGTGCATTAGAAAATACAAAAGTCTGCTATAACAAGCAGACTTTTGTATTTATAAAACTACTTAGTGTATAAAATACAATAATTCGTAGCAACTATCAATCAATCAGTTAGTCAACAAAAAAATTCGTAGTTAGTGCAATTTGAACACGCTGAAATGCTTGATATTATTGCATTTGAGCGTATTGTCATTTTAACACAAAAAATAACAAAAGACTAAACAATTCCTTTAACTTATACGTTAATAGCTTGATTGCTTGCACCCGTAACAGAAATTGTTGTGATAGGTGGTGCATAAAAACGTTCACCAAAACTCCACAATATGGATCATTTATTCCTTTTAGATGCAACCATGTCAATCGCTAAGACTGACTATGTTTCATTTACTTTCTTTGTAGGCACTATGGCTATGATGGCCGCTGCCGTATTTTTCTTTTTCGAAGTAGGCAATACCAGTAAAGAATGGAGAACGTCGGTATTAGTATCGGGGTTGATCACATTCATTGCTGCGGTTCACTACTATTACATGAGAGGCTATTATGCTGAAACACATGACTCTCCTACATTCTTCAGATATGTAGATTGGTTATTGACAGTGCCTTTAATGTGCGTTGAATTCTATTTAATCACTAAAAAAGCTGGCGGTACTGCTAACTTATTATGGAAGATGATTTTAGCTTCTGTAGTTATGTTGGTAACTGGTTATATCGGAGAAGCTGGATTAGGTAATGCTACTATCTGGGGCACAGTAAGTGCTATCGCTTACTTCTACATTGTGTATGAAGTATGGATGGGTGATGTTAAGAAATTAGCAACAAGTGCAGGTTCTGCAGTTGCTTCAGCTAACAAAGCTTTAGGTTGGTTCATTTTAGTTGGTTGGGCTATTTATCCATTAGGATATTTAATCGGAACAGCTTCTGGACAATGGTATGCAGGTTTTGCAAACATTGGTTTAGATATGAATATCGTTTACAACATCGGTGATGCGGTAAATAAAATCGGTTTTGGTTTAGTTATATATGCATTGAGTAGAAAAGCTGCATAATCGTTCTTGGTTTGAGTAGGGCGAATGTAATGTTCGCCCTATTTTTTTATACTTACTATATGCAATTACGTCTAAGAGTAATACTTCTGATGGTTGGCTTTCTCTTAATTGGAATAAATCAGTTGCAGCCAATTAATTTCAGTAATCAAGTAAACTTATTACTTGTAGTCCTCTTTATATTAGGTATTCCTCATGGAGCCTTGGATTTTTTTATTGACAAAAAAATCCAAAATACCCAAGGTGCAAAACATTCTTTAGTTTTTTTTGGGAAGTATTTTTCAAATATGGCCATCTATTCATTGATATGGTATTACTTACCCGCTTTAGCTATCTTGATTTTTATTGGTTTAACTGCCTATCATTTCGGAGAAATAGATTGGATTGGAAAGGCTGAAAACAAATGGCATCAATTAATCTATTTCTTATTAGGACTAAGCTGGATTTTATTTTTACTAAGTAAAAATATTCATGCAGCTATCGAGATATTTATGTTACTAGGTCAATCAAAAATCGAAGCCGCTAAATTTTACGAAATTGCAAAAATAATATTTCCTATTACTCAAGCTAGTTTGATAATTATTCATGTATTCTTATTCTTTAGTTGGAAATATTTTTTCACAAAACCTATCAACTTCTTTTACGCAGTTATTCAAATTGGCTGTTTAAATATTATTAATCTAGCATTGCCTCTCTGGTTATGTTTCGCATTCTATTTTGGCATTTGGCATTCTATATTGTCATTTGATAAAATAAGACAAGAATTTACTATTGAAAACACAGTTAAAGGTTGGATAAAATTATTATCAATGGCATTACCTTATTCTGTGCTAGCCTGGATAGGTATTGGTTTGTTTATTAAATTTGCTTTGCAAACATTAGATATGGCTCATTTTCTGCCACTACTATTTATAGGTATAGCAGTTCTTGCTTTACCACATTTACAAGTATTTACAAAAGTTAAATTAAAAGAGACAACTATTTAAGTTCTCTTTCTTTTAATAAAGCAAATAGTTTGAAAGCTATTGATTGCTCTTGGATTGCAGGCAAAATATAATCATCAATTTGTCTCACTGCAGTAATACGCTTGGTTGAACTCGAAATAAATGCCTCGTCAGCTGTTTTTAATTCTGCAATAGTAAAATCTCTTTCTTCTACAGGTATATTATTCTCTGAGGCAATTCTTAAAATATTCTTTCTAGTAATACCCAATAACATTTTATTGCTTGCTGTGATAATTGTTCCATTCTTTATAATAAAGAAATTAGATCTAGGGCACTCTCTAACTATACCTTCACTATAATATAAAATATCATCTGCTCCTTGTTCTTTCATCCAAGGTTGTAAATGAATAGCCATTAGATAATCCGTAGTCTTAACTCTTGAGAGCTGTCTTTGGTATTCAAAGCTTACCAATCTAATGCCCTGTAAATTCATTGTATCTGGAGGTGTAGGTATAGGCTGCTGAATAATCATTAGACTTGGCTCAAAAATGGTATAACCATCTGCAGAATCTCCACCTCCTATCAATAATCTTATTCCACTATAACTAAGATTATTCATTTTAATCAGTTCGTACACTTTTTCTAGCACTTCTTCTTTAGATTCTTTCACTTGAAGACGCATTGTATTAGCCGAATTATAAAAACGCTCTAAATGATCTTCCAAAAACAAGGGTTTATTATCCGCTACTCTTAAATAATCAAAAATTCCATAGCCTCTTTGAACCAATAAATCAGTTACAGAAACACCTGCTTTCTCAATTGGTACAAACTCTTTATTAATATAACAATGCAATGTGCTCATTCTGCTTGAATTAAGGGATATATAATGATTATGTAAAAATAATAAATTAACTTAGGAAACTGAATCTTTATTACAAACTAATATATTTCTGATGAAAAGAAGAGCCTTTTTAGAAAACAGTGCAAAAGCATCTTTAGCTGGTCTATTATTAACTAAAAACTTGTATACTCCAAGCCCATTATTCGATCGTATCTGTGTGAACTTGTTTTCATTACCTAAAGTATTAGAAAAAGATTTTGCAGGTGGATTGCAAATGTTATCTGCAATGGGTTATAAAGAAATTGAAATGTACGGACCATATACATTTAGCTCTGAAAAGCAAAAAGCAAACTGGAAAGCATTAGAGCCGATGGTTGGATTTAGTGGTAGTGGCTTTTTTGGTAAAACTACGCCAGAAACAAAAGCAATATTAAAAGACACCGGACTAAAAGTGCCGTCATTACATACTGACTTACATACTTTATCTGAATTAATGGGACCGCTAGCCGATGCAGCTAATCAAATTGGTGCAAAATATGTGGTTTTACCAGCCATTCCTGATGAAGAAAGAAAGAATATCGATGATTATAAAAGAATGGCCGAGCGTTTTAACAAAATTGGCGAAGAAGCTAAGAGTAAAGGTGTTCACTTTACCTATCACAACCATGGATATGGATTAACTAAAATGGAAGGTGTATTGCCATTAGATATTATATTACAACAAACGGATCCAAGCTTAGTGTATTTAGAAATGGATTTATTCTGGACAACCGCTGGTGGTGCAGATCCTGTAGAGTTATTGAAAGCCAATAAGGGTAGATACAAATTAATGCATGTAAAAGACATGAAAAAGAAAGTTCGTTTTTCAGGAGATGGAGGTAACCCAAAACAATGGACAGAACTTTGGGGAGAAATGACTACTGCAGGAGATGGTGTTTTAGATTTAAAAAATATTTTAGCGGTAGCTAAAGAAAACGGTCTAGAGCATTGCGTTGTAGAACAAGACATTGTAGCTAATCCAGAAATTGCATTAAAGAGGAGTTATGATTTTTGTGCTTCTCTAAAAAAATAATATGATTATTTATAGTAATTGGTTGCTTAGTTTCATTTTTATTTTATGTGCCATTTTAATATGGATTTTTGGAATAAAATTAGCTAAGGCCGTAGATATTGTTATCAATCACTTCAAATGGGGAGAAGCCATTGGAGGCATGTTATTTTTAGCAATCATCGCTGATTTACCAGAGATAGCCATTACAGCTATTGCAGCTTATAAACATGAGTACACCATTGCAGTTAGTAATTTATTAGGGGGTATTGCAATTCAAACAGTGGTATTAGTTGTTATAGATATTTTTGGTGTTGGTAGAAAAGCCCCATTAACCAATAAAGGTCATTCAAGTATTCTACAAATTGAAGGAGCTACCGTAATAGTAATACTCCTGCTTTTATTATTAGGCCACTATTTCCCTTTCACTAATACATTTCAAGGTAAATATGTATTTGAAAGCTTTATTGTTCTTTTATGGATATCTTCTATCTACTTTACAAAACGTTTATATGATAAGCATCAAATAAAAAAACAACAGAAAACCGATATACATTCATATAAACCAAGCCTTATTATTACTACATTAGCCAAGCCAATTAAATTACATAAAAACGAAAAAGTGGAATCTGCTATTTTGATAATAATTATTGGATCTCTGATAATGCTTTTTGCTGGTATGGGCCTAGAGGTTTCTGGAGAAATACTTAGTAAAAGATGGGGTTTAAGCGGGGTTGTATTTGGTGGTACAATATTAGCATTATGTACCGCTTTGCCAGAAATATCTACTGGTATTGCATCTGCAAAAATTAGAGATTACGAAATGGCAATGAGTGATATTTTTGGTGGAAATTCTTTTTTGTCCATATTATTATTCATGGCCGCTATAATAAGTGGAGAAAGCTTATTAGGATATTTTAGCTTTTCTGATATCTATTTAATTTATGTAGGCATTGTGCTAACACTTGTATACTTAATTGGCATGTACTATCATTCAAAAAGACAATACTTCCGTATGGGTATTGATTCAATTATTGTATTGATACTTTATATACTAAGTATTATTGGACTTGTGTATCTACAATAATTGGCTTGGGTATATCCACAAATTACTTATTGGTAATCGCTTTCGTTAAAATCATCTTCTCCAAAACCCATATTTCCTAAATTCATAATACTGCCCATTAAATCTTTGAATTCAATTTTACCATCAATCATCTTTTTATTGATCATTGAAAATGCAGCTAGGCCATGTAAGACAAATTCCATTAATAATGCAGATTCATTCTCATTTGCATGAGGGTAATGTTTCTTAACCACTCCGTATAATCCATCAACCTTATATAAAGAAGCAATTTTATCAGCATCTTTCATATCTAATAATAAATCCAATTGATTACCCCCGTCAAACCAAGCAGTAATTAACTTATATGGATTTTCTACTACGGGTTCTTCTGCAGATTTTTTATTGGTTTTTCTTTTCTTAGTTAATTCTGGATTAGGGAAATATTGAATAAACTGATTTCGAATAGACTTATTCAACAAATTCAATGCAACCTCGTAAGGACCTTCTTGTTCACCTTCGTATACCAATTCAATTTTACCTGTAATAGAAGGTATAATGCCTGTTAAATCACTAATCCAAACCTGTGTACTTTTTTCATTATGCATAATGGCTCTTCTCTCAGCGCTACTTACTGCATTTTCAAAAGCAGCAATCGTTAAACGCGCACTTACCCCACTTTTCTTATCTACATATTCATTAGACCTCGCCTCAAAAGCCACCTGCTCCACCAATCTTTTCACTAAGTCGCTAATGTTTACTAATTTCTTTTGCGCATCATTTATTTTTGCCTCTTGTTCTGTAATTAATAAAGAGGTTTCGATGCTTTTTGGATAATGCGTTAAGATTTGACTTTGTATACGATCTTTCAATGGGGTAACAATACTACCTCTATTGGTATAGTCTTCTGGATTCGCAGTAAACACAAATAAAATATCTAATGGCATTCTCAATTTGAATCCACGGATTTGAATATCTCCTTCTTGTAAAATATTGAATAAAGAAACCTGGATACGTGCTTGCAGGTCAGGTAATTCATTGATCACAAAAATGCCTCTATTGCTTCTTGGAATAATACCATAGTGAATCACTTTTTCATCCGAGAAACTTAATTTTAGATTAGCTGCTTTGATAGGATCGATATCTCCGATCAAATCTGCCACACTTACGTCAGGTGTTGCAAGCTTCTCTCCATATCTCTCGCTACGATGTAACCACTGAATAGGTGTTTTGTCTCCTAGTTCTGCAATCATATTTATAGCGAACTTGCTCAATGGCTTTAATGGATCATCATTTACCTCGCTACCTGCTACCACTGGAATATACTCGTCCAATAAATCCACCATCTGACGAGCCATTCTTGTTTTTGCTTGACCACGTAGTCCTAAAAACAAAATATTATGTCTACTTAAAATAGCTCTTTCTGTATCTGGAATAACGGTATCTTCATATCCCATGATACCCGTAAAAGGGTTTTCTTTTTCTTGAATACTTTTAATAAGATTATCTCTCACTTCGTCTTTAATAGACTTAGATATATAGCCTGATTTTTTAAGTTGTCCTAGTGTAGTGATTTTTTCAATATTCATTATAATGCTATTTCTTGTTTAGTATAGTGTTTTCTTTTTGCCACTTTCAAAATCATTAAATATAAAGGCACCTAATTTATCTAATGATGCAAAAAAGGCTTTTCCATTATTCATCTCGGTAAATTCTTGCACAAAATTTTGTAAATAAGGATCTGATGCAATCATGAAAGTAGTAATAGGAATTTTTAATTTCTTACATTGACCAGCTAAGTTGATACAACGATTCACCACCTTCCTGTCTAATCCAAAACTATTTTTATAGTATTTCTTACCAATCTTTAAGCAAGTAGGCTTGCCATCGGTAATCATAAAAATTTGCTTATTGGGATTCTTTCTTCTTCTCAATAAATCCATCGCTAATTCCAGACCAGCAACAGTATTGGTATGATAAGGACCTACTTGTAAATATGGCAGGTCTTTGATTTCAATACTCCATGCATCATTACCAAAGACTACAATATCTAAAGTGTCTTTGGGATATTTAGTGGTGATTAGTTCAGAAAGCGCCATCGCAACTTTTTTTGCCGGCGTAATTCTGTCCTCTCCATATAAAATCATCGAGTGAGAAATATCAATCATCAGTACAGTAGAAGTTTGTGTTTTGAAATCACTTTCTCTAATCATCAAATCTTCTTCCTGCATGCTAAATGCATCAACCCCTCTATTAATTTGAGCATTACGAATACTCTCTGTAAAATCTATTTGCTCCAACATGTCTCCAAACTGAAAAGCTCTAGTATCCGGATTTAATTCACTGCTTGGACCAGGCTTATTGGTTTGATGATTACCTTGTTTTGATTTTTTAAGTTTACCAAAAATCTCTTCTAAACTTTTTTTACGAATAGTCTGTTCCGACTTGGCAGTAATTTTAAAACTTCCGTCTTGTTGGTTTTCTGTTAAATAACCATTTTGCTTAAGGTCTTCAATAAAATCACCAATGCCATAATCTTTGTCTGTTAAATTATGTTGACGATCTAATTGGTTTAACCAATCCAAAGCCTCGGTTGCATCACCATTAGTATAGGTAAGCAATTGCGTGAATAAGTCAAGAAATTGTTCAAACTTGCTCTTGCCTTCTTCTTTAGGATTAAATGGTAAAAAACGATGTCCGATCATAGGGATATCAATAATAACAGAAATATTGGACTATTGTTGTCGAATTAGGATGAATGCTTTCAAAATGTAACTTATTTGCTTACAGATCGTTATACCTAACCTGCAGCCGTTTAAATAGGTATTTTTCCCGAATAACACTTTACATGGTACCTTGTATTGCATAGTACGATAATTTGCAGTCATAATTTAGAATAAAACAATAAAAATGAAGCATTTACAATTAGTAATTATAGGTTTGTTATTTATACAAAATGTTAAGGGTCAAGAACTTATAGAAAATAAAATGATAAATGACAGCAATGCAGTAAAAAAATCGCTGATGAGTTCAGATAGTGTACATCAATTGAAACAAGTGGTGGTAAGCAGTAAAAAACCACTATATGAAGTCAAAATAGATAGGACGGTAGTCAATGTGGATGCTTCTCCCTCCAATGTAGGTACAAATGTAATTGAGGTTTTGGAAAAAGCACCAGGAGTAAATGTAGATAAAGATGGAAATATCTCCCTTAAAGGGAAACAAGCAGTATTAGTAATGATTGACGGAAGACCAAGTTATTTAACTCCAGCTGATTTATTTAATTATTTAAAAAGCCTTCCCTCAACTGCCATTGATCAAATTGAGTTGATGACAAATCCTCCTGCGAAATATGATGCATCTGGAAATGCAGGTGTAATTAATATTAAAACCAAGAAAAATAAAACAATGGGTTTTAATGGTACTTATAATGCAAGTGTAGGCCAAGGAAGATATAATAGAAATAGTAATAGCTTGAATTTGAACTATAGAAAAAACAAGTTCAACATTTTTTCCAACATGAGCTATTCAAATTGGAGTGGGGCCAATGAAATGAAAATTTTAAGAAAATATAAAGATCAAAATAATAACTTGAAAGCAATTTTTGATCAAAATGCTTTTGAAAGAAATAAGTCAAATGATAATATAAACTTAAAAACAGGAATTGACTATAGCATAAGTAAAAACACAAATATTGGTTTTGTTTTAAGTGGATTTATAGACCCAGAATCTAATAAAAGTGATAATGTAATTTTACTTAAAAACCCGGAGAATAAAATAGATTCTATTGTACGCTCAAATAATAATTTTGCTAATACATGGAAAAATATATCAACTAATTTTTACTTACAACATAAGTTTGATAGTCTTGGTAAAGAAATAAGTATAGATATA
>JBJOIU010000002.1:0-109279 GCA_046046935.1 Bacteroidota bacterium | reverse complement strand
ATTGGCTGTCGGTGAGTTAGGGTATTCCCTTCTGCGTATAAATACGTTCTTTTCAATTCATTTTACTACAGATATTCATTTTCATTGAAATAGGTAAAATATTTCGTTAAAGTTCCATTTTAAGTTAACTTTGTAAATGAAGGATTAATGAATCAAGTAAGAGCGCTGGTTTTCTATAAAAATCATTTTTATGACTTTTTTAATAAGCAATCAGAAAAAGCAAAAGAGAAAATCGATTATGTTTTATTCTTAATTACGCATATAGAAAAAGTGTCTGAGAAGTTTTTAAAACATTTAGAAGGGCAAAAAGGGTTGTATGAAGTAAGAGTTGAACATAGCAATAACATATTTAGAATATTCTGTTGTTTTGATAAGGGGAAAATTGTTGTTTTATTAAATGGCTACCAAAAGAAAACTCAAAAAACAGCTCTTAAAGAAATAGAGATGGCAAATAAATTAATGAAGGAATATTTTAGTGAGACTAAATAAATATATAATGGCAAAGAAAGAAACTAATATTACAAATTTTAATGAGCATTTAGCTGGAAGGTATGGTGCAAGGGGATCAGAGAAGAGAACCGAGTTTGAAATTAAAGCAAAATCTTTTTTAATTGGAGAGTTAATAAAAGAGGAAAGAAAAAATGCTAAAATGACTCAAGAGCAATTAGCAGATAAAATTGGGGCAAAAAAAAGTTTCATATCCAGAATTGAGAATGGCAAAACTGATATTCAACTATCTACTTTATACAGGCTGCTTGAATTTGGGTTAGGTAAAACTGTTGAGGTTTCTGTTAATTAATAATATACTAGGTGCATCTTTTTATTTTCTTTAATTATCTTTATCGTACGTTTTGAAACAAAGAGATCAATTACCTATATGAATGAATTCTACAAACAACCAAAATTTTTGGTATGGATTGATTCTATTTTATTCCTATTGATAGGAGTAATATTGGGTATTGAAATTATAGCAAAAGGAAATGCGCAGCCACTCTTTTATTTAGCTTTTATTTTATACATCCCAATTAGTCAGTTTTTATTTACACCTATTTATAAACTAACTGGCGGATATACTTATTATTCTCCTATGCTATTAGGCTATATGGCGAACGATAAGCAAATAGATTTGCATAGTGGCACTAGCTTTGATTATTTATTTGTGCTAAGAAAAATTAAGTCAGGTACTAGTTTGAGAAATAGGATTATGTTGTATCATTTAGAAGGATTATTAAAACTTATTCAGTTAATAGAGAATAAGGATATACCAGTAACGGTCAATATCATTGGGACATCCTATTTTTTCAATGATCGAACTCTAGCTAATCTTGGTTTTCAATTAGAGAAAGCCACTTTGTTTTATCGAATCAATCTCTTGATCAATTTTATTGATTTATTTTGGATGTATTCACTTTCAAAAGGCAGAATCGCAATCCCTGCAGTATGGAATGCAAAAAAAGCTAGTATAAATGGCGAGATGCTCTTACTGCAGAAAATTAAACTTGAAAGGCTTTATGTAAAATTAAATTTTTAACTTACGGGTTTTAAGTTCTAGAATGATTGTGATTGCAACAGTCAATATAATTACAATAAAAAACAAAAGAAATAGTTGTAAGTGGTTATTATTAATCACATTATCTATTAAGGTATAAGAAATAGAGTCTACAAAAAGCAGGATACCACTAATTTGCCAAATTTTTGAAGCTTCAGGTAATTTAACATCATTGCTAATTTCAAGAAATCCATTTTTTGAAATAATATATTGTAACCTATTTGCATCCCATAAAAGAAGACATGTAGAGGCGAATAACATAAGAAGGGCGATTAACCAGGTGCCTGTAAAATGCATAGAAACCGTTATAAAAAATATATTAGTAATAATAAAGAAGTATAAAAGGTTGCCAAGGGTTGAAAATAACTGAGTCATCATTAATCCAGCGGCAATAAGCTGTCCCCAGCCAAGGAAATTCCAGTACATACCGCTTCTAAATAAAGCCTCAAAAAAATAGCCAATTGGATTGTCTGTTCCTATACTTGTAAAACGCTGACCTAGTATTTTTTTCATACCCGATGGAATGAAGGCAAATGCAAGCAGGTACCTTGTAAGCCAAACTAAAAGGTTTAAAGTATAAAAGGTCCTTATGCGAACATAGATTGAAGAAAGCATGGAATAAATGTATTATAATTTGATCGAATACATATTTAATATTTCATTATTATCCTCATAAGTTTTATCAAATAGCAGTCCAAGTTTGTTAATAAGGTTAATGGATTTAATATTATCATTTTTTGTGATTGCAATTACCGTATCTGTGCTTTTGCTTTTAATTATTTCGTTTAAATATGTCTTTGCTGCCTCAAATGCATAACCATTTTTCTCATAATTTGGCAACATTGCGAAACCTATATCTGGGTAATTTTGATTTTCACGACGAAGAAATGTTACTAAACCTATTGGGGATCTTGATTGTTTGATTTCAAAAACATTATAATAAAATTTATCATTTGACAAGATTTTATTGATATAGTCTTTAGCAGACTTGACATCTTTGACATTTCTATCTCCAATAAATTCTATCCACCCTTCTGTATTAAGTAATTCAACTATAAATTCAGCATCTTGGACTATCAAGGGTCTTATAGTAAGTCTTTCCGTTTCTTTGTATATATTCATAATGTAATATAATTTTTAATTACAAAATGGCGTAAATATTAAACTTAATCATAGTTTAATACTTTTGTGTAACTTTATTGAACAGCTATCGTTATATAGACATGAGAAAATATATTTACACCTTATTTTTGCCTTTACTTTTAATAAGTGGATTGGCCTTCGCTAATACAGAAAATAAGAAAGTAGCTCCCAAGAGTGCTGCTTTAAAAAAATGGGAGGCTACTCCAGAGGGTATTTATTTTAAGAAATGGGAGGCTTCTCCTGTGGGTAAAAAGGTAATTGAAAGCACTTCTAAAATAAGAAAGTCCATAAATGACTATACTAATATGGAAGCTGTTATAACTTCTCTTTCTCTACCAGCAGGTGCTAGATTAGGCTATGGTATGATGGTTAATATAAAAGGGGAAGATTTTATCCTTTCTTTTGGACCTGATCTTAATAAAGAATTTGATCAACTGCGCAACTTAAAAGTAAATGATAAGATCACTATAAAAAGCCATAGCGTTTCAAAAGCACCAAAGTATGCATATCCAATTGTAGCAGGGGATTATATAGAAAGCGATGGTAAAATAATATATAAACGTGCTCCTAACAAAGGAGGTTGTTAACTTATTCGGCACACTCAATCATCCACTCCACCCCGTATTTGTCCCTAAAGGCAGCAAAATAAGCACACCAAGGACCTTCTCCAACAGGCATTTCAACTGTGCCACCTTCAGATAATCCATTGAATAAAGCCTCGGCTTCTTCTTTGCTATCTGCTGTAATAGTTATTTTACTTCTATTTTCATTTTCATTCACTGTGCCTAGCATATTGGGTACATCACTTCCAGTAATGGTATTATGAACACCAAATACTAAAGAAATATTTAAAATCTTATTTAACTCTTCTTCTGGAAAATCAAATCCCTTTGCGGATAGTTCTTTAAAACGTAGCAATCTTTTGAATTCACCACCTAATACTGATTGATAGAACTTAAATGCTTCTTCAGTATTGCCATTAAAATGAATATGTAGGTTGATGCTTGCCATGAAATATAAATTTTTGTAAATATACAATAGATCGTTTTATAACTAAATAACGGGATTAGGATGATATTTTAATAAATATTTATTGTTTATCAATAAATATTTATACATTTGTGTTATAATCAAATTATCTAGCATATGTCTAAATGGACGGATTTTCTATTAAAAGCCTTGCATATTATCTCTTGGTTCATATTTATTGGTGTAAGTATTGATGCGGGAGGAGTTCTTTCAAATACAGTTTATGCCATTTTTATTAATGCAGACCTTACTGCGCATTTTTGGGGGTATATCGATTTATCAAAATTGTATAAGTCTAATCAAGCCTTTTTTGTTACACTAACTGCAATTATGAGCATAGTAACTGTTTTAAAAGCAGTATTATTTTATATCATTATAAAAATTTTTACCGATAAAAAAATAGAGCTGTCAAAACCTTTTACCCAAGCGCTTGCAAAGTATATTTATGGAATTGCTTATTGTGCATTAGGTATAGGGTTCTTTTCTAATTGGGGCGGTGATTTATATAGAACTATACTGAATCAAAAAATAAATATTCCTGCTATACAAGATTTAAAATTAGGAGGTGCAGACGTTTGGCTTTTGATGGGATTTGTTATGATGGTTTTTGCTATCATTTTTAAAAAAGGAATTGAATTACAATCAGAAAACGATTTAACAGTATAACCTATGCCCATTATAGTAAACTTAGATGTGATGATGGCAAAGCGTAAAATGTCATTGAATGAACTTTCAGAAAAAGTGGGATTGACATTGTCTAATTTATCTATACTTAAAACAGGCAAAGCCAAGGCTGTTAGGTTTAGTACTTTAGAGGCAATTTGCAAGGCATTGGATTGTCAACCAGCGGATATCTTGGAATTTATTGAAAAATAGTATTTAAAGTGTCTATTTGACGCATTACAGTACTATTAATCTTTATTAAGTATTCATTTTTTCACTAAATTGTAGCATCAATTAAAAAATACAATTGCTTGCTATGAAAACCAACAAATTCTTAAAAGCTAGTTTTGCTTTTTCAGCATTTATAGCTTTAGCCTTAATGGCTTTTAAACCAATTAATAAAACACTTAGTCCAGATAAACCATTTGGGGGACTAGCATTATATACTGTTCGCGATGCGATGATGAAAGATGCGAGAGCAACTTTAGAAAAAGTAGCACAAGCGGGTTATGTAAACGTTGAGTCTGCAGGATACAACAATGGCAAATTCTACAATTTATCACCAGCAGATTTTAAGGCATTATTAGATGAAATGAAATTAACACCGATTTCGGCACACCAAGGTTCTGTAACTTTTGCTAATGTTGATCAACAAATTGCTGATTTAAAAACTGCAGGCTTTAAATATTTTGTTGTTCCAGTGCCACCAATGGGTACATTTATGTATGACCCTATTAAAAAAGGTATGGGGATGAAGGGCGGTGCTAAAGCTTTAGCAGAAACATTAAATATCTTAGGTGCTAAATGTAAGGCAGCTGGTTTAGAATTATTATACCATAACCACGATTTTGAATTTGCTAAAGACGCTGATGGCAATGTGGTTATTGATTATTTATTAGAGCATTGCGATGCTAGCACAGTGAATTTTCAAATGGATTTATATTGGGTAACAAAAGCGGGTGCGGATCCAGTAGAATATTTCAAACGTTATCCAGGGAGATTTAAAATTTGGCATGTAAAAGATATGGATGATCAAGGTCGTTTTGCTCCGGTGGGTAATGGTAAAATAGATTTCAAAAAAATCTTATCTAATAAGAAATTAGCAGGTATGTTATACTATTTTGTAGAGCAAGATGCTTGTTTCAATGAAACACCTTTAGAGGCTATTGTAATTAGCCACAAAGGTTTAGCAAATATTGGCTTCAAATAGTTTTTTCAAGTAGAATACAATATTAATCCCTCGAATTTTCGGGGGATTTTTTATTGCCATATTTAATTATAGCCTACATTTAACATTATGAAAAACATTCAAAGACGACATTTTATTTCACTCGCATCTTTTATACCTTTCTTAAATTTTAAAAAAATGGACAATACTGCACCAAAAAAAGTTATTCATCATGTATTCTTTTGGTTAAAGAATCCTAACTCAGAAGCGGATAAGTTAAAATTAAAAGAAGGTTTAAAAACTTTAGAAGCCATTAAAGAAGTAAAGAAATTATATATTGGAGAGCCAGCTTCTACTTTAAAAAGAGATGTGGTGGTTACAGATTATCAAGTAACTGAAATGATGTTTTTTGATAGTGCGAAAGATCAAGATATATACCAAGTTCACCCAACGCATAAAGCTTTTGTTGATAATTATAGCCATTTATGGGATAAAGTGGTAGTGTATGATATGTTGGTAGACTAAGGCAGCATATTATTTAGATTGTTAATTTCATCATGATATCTGTTTGTACATCATCACCCAATTTAAATATATGTTTATCAAAAGCGGTGAATCCGTTTTTGGTATAAAATCGAATTGCTTTGTGGTTTTCTTCCCATACCCCTAGCCAGATATATTCTACTTCTCTGTCTTTAGCTACCTGTATGGCTTTTTCATATAATTTTTGTCCGACCTTTTTGCCTTGATAAGCTTGTGTTACATATATTCTTTCAATTTCTAAAGCTGTGTTATCATTTAGCTCAGTTTGTGATGCACCCATATTTAATTTCAAATATCCAATGGGTATATGACTATCTTCTATAAAATAAAATAGTGAGTTTGGATTATTTAATTCTTCTGTCAACTTTTCTAGAGAAAGTGCTTCTAATAAGTACTTGTCCATATTTTCTTTAGTATTACTAGATACAAATGTTTCTGTAAAGGTTTGTATACTTATTGATTGTAATGCATGAAGATCGTTTATGTTAATTGCTCGTATTGTAAAATTTGTCATCTTTTAATTATATTATTGAATGTGATCAGTTCAGTTTAATTATTTTTTAAAAATTTGTGTGAACCGTCGCAATTGGGCATTCTTTTAGATAGTCCACAGGTGCAATCATTTAATCCAAATCCTTCCATGATTCTAGGAATGTATTTTTCAATTCTGCAGATTCTGGTTTCAGATTGTTTAGCACCTGCAAAAAACATTTGATAGGCTCTTTGTCTTCCTGGTGTTAGAGCTTTATAAGCTTTTTCAAAAGATTTGTTTTTTCTAAAAATAACATCAAGCTCAATTATTGGCGCTATTGTCGGAGTTTCTTCTTTTGATAGCTTAATTCCGTTTTTTTCATTTTCGATGGATTCTTTCACGAAAGATTTAATAGCTGGCTTCATTTTTTGAATATCAGTAATATTATTGAACCTTAATTGTCTTCCAGATTGGGTATTTTCTCCAGCTTTAACTAATAAATTTTTATTATCTATTAACATGGCGCCATTAAAAAAACCTAAGTCACAATGGTTTTTAAACGCTTGAATGGCTAAAATGTTTTTACCCTCATGCATATAACATGGAATATTCCATTTTATTGTCTCCGTTAATTTACATTCTAATAAAATGCTTCTTAATAAAGTCATTTCTTCTTTCCACTGCTTAGCCTTTTCAATATATAGTTCAACCGGTGTTTTCATTATTTAACTTTCTTTAAATTTTCACTTACTCTAAACTTCACCATTTTGATTATCAAGTCTAAAGGTAATGCTTGGTCAATCGGAAATTGCACAGAACCCTTGCCTTGTTTGTATTTAGCTAATTGTTTTGCAAATTTTTCATGACCATTGGGAGTCGCATAAAATCCAATATGTTTTTCATACCCTGCAAAATAGACGAGTGGCTTTTTGTTTAATTTATATCCAGGCATTCCATATCCAATTAATTCTTCGGCATCAGGTGCGTTTTCTTTAATGGCTCTTCTTACTTGCTTTAATAGGGCTTGTGTAGATTTTGGGAAAGACTTAATGTACTCATCTACATTAGTTGGTTTCTCGATCATGCTTACAATTTTAATAAAATTATGTATTTTTATTTGATGAGGCCAAAAGTAAAAATTTGTTGTATTAGTTCCGAGTCAGAAGCAAAAATGGCTATTGAGCACGGGGCTAGTGCATTAGGTTTAGTAGCCAAAATGCCTAGTGGTCCAGGTCCTATACCAGATGAGCTCATTTTGTCTATAGCAAAGACTATCCCAGAACATATTGCCTCTTTTATGTTGACCAGCGAGACTAGTGCAGAAGATATAATTCAACACCATTATCGAACTCAAACTAATACTATTCAAATTGTGGATGCATTGGCATTTGGCACTTATGATCAAATCAAAGCCACTTTGCCGAATATCAAAATTGTTCAAGTAATTCATGTCATAGATGAATCTTCAATAGACGAGGCAATTGCTATTGCTGAACATGTTGATTTTTTATTGTTAGATAGTGGCAACCCTAAGGCCGCCATCAAAGAGCTAGGTGGAACCGGCAGAACACATAATTGGGCTTTAAGTAGAAGCATTGTGGAGCAGTCTAAAGTTCCTGTATTTTTAGCTGGGGGCTTAAATACCGATAATGTTCAAAGGGCTATGGAAACAGTAGCCCCGTATGGGGTTGACTTGTGCAGTAGTGTAAGGACAAATGGACACTTAGATCCCAAAAAACTTGAAGAATTCTTTGCCATTGTGTTTAAATGACACAATTAATATATATTTTTATAAACAATTTTTGGCTCTTTATTTCAATAATTAAAAGATCGCTTTTATGAAAAAGATTTTTTCTCTACTATTTTTAGCACCTCTTGCTTTAATTGCTCAAACCAATTTCAACGAAACTTCTATCTCTAACTCTATTAAGGTAGTTAAAATTAATGATCAAATAAGTTTAGGTTTCTCCACTCAATCTGGTGTAAAAATTATTTATAAAGATGGTTTACCATTTAAAGATTTAAACAAAAATGGTCAATTGGATAAGTATGAAGACTGGAGAGTGAATGTAGTAGATAGAGCAAAAGATCTTGCTTCAAAAATGACTGTCGATCAAATGGCTGGGTTAATGCTATATAGTAGACATCAAGCGATACCTGCTCAAGAAGCTGGTATGTTTGTAGGCACCTATGGTGGAAAGCCTTTTAGCCAAAGTGGAGCAAGTGCTTCAGATTTATCTGATCAGCAAAAAGATTTTTTAACCAACGACAATCTACGCCATGTATTAATGACCTCTGTTAAAAATCCAGAAGTAGCAGCAGCATGGAATAATAATATTCAGCAATTGGTGGAAGGCGTTGGCGTAGGTATTCCAGCTAATAATAGTTCTGATCCAAGAAATGGTGCAAATAAAGATGCAGAATATAATGCAGGTTCTGGTGGCACAATTTCACAATGGCCAGAAGAGTTAGGATTGTCAGCAACTTTCGATCCAGCAATTACAAGACAGTTTGGTGCAATTGCGTCTAAAGAATATAGAGCTTTGGGTATTGCCACTGCTTTATCTCCTCAAATTGATTTAGCAACCGAGCCTAGATGGAATCGTTTTATCGGAACATTTGGTGAAGATCCTGCATTAGCAACAGATATGGCAAGAGCATATGTAGATGGATTTCAAACTTCACCAAAAGCAATTAACACTTATAATGGATGGGGAAACTCAAGTGTAAATGCTATGGTAAAACATTGGCCAAGTGGTGGTCCTGAAGAAGCTGGTAGAGATGCGCATTTTGCTTATGGAAAATTTGCTGTGTATCCTGGCAATAATTTTCAAACACATTTAAGAACATTTACAGAAGGAGCATTTAAATTAGCTGGCAGTACAAAAAAAGCATCTGCTGTAATGCCTTATTATACTATCTCTTATAATCAAGACACTAAGAATAACGAAAACGTAGGCAATGGATATAGCAAGTATTTGATTACAGATTTATTAAGAAACAAATATGGTTATGATGGGGTGGTTTGTACAGACTGGTTAGTGACAGGCGATGAAGGACCAAAGCCAGATGTATTTATGGGTAAACCATGGGGTGCTGAAAAACTAACAATTGCTCAAAGACATTATAAAGTTTTAATGGCAGGTGCAGACCAGTTTGGTGGCAATAATGATATCAAGCCAGTATTAGAAGCATATCAAATGGGTGTGCAAGAATTTGGCGAAACATTTATGCGTAAGCGTTTTGAATTATCTGCAGTAAGATTACTTTTAAATATTTTTAGAGTAGGGTTATTTGAGAATCCTTATTTAGATCCTGCTCTTTCTAAAACAATTGTTGGTCAACCAGCATTTATGAAAGCTGGTTATGATGCTCAATTAAAATCAATTGTATTAATTAAGAACCAAAACAAAACTTTACCTATTGTAAAAGGTAAGACAGTTTATGTCCCTAAAAGAACAACACCTGCTGGAATTAATTTCTTTGGAATGCCTTCCCCTGAAAGAACCGAATACCCTGTTAATATTGAATTAATCAAAAGATATTATAACGTTACAGATGACGCTTCAAAAGCAGACTTCGCCATTGTATTTATTAAGAGTCCAATCAGTGGTGGATATAGCAGAGCAGATAGAGAAGCAGGTGGAAATGGATATGTGCCTATTAGTTTACAACTAAAAGATTATACTGCTGTAAATGCTAGAGAACAGAGTATTGCATCGGGTGATCCTGTAATCGATCCAACAATTACCAACAGATCTTACAAAGGCAAGACTTCAAAGTCTAATTCATATCCTGATTTAAATACAATAGTAGAAACTAAAAAAGCAATGCAAGGTAAGCCAGTAATTGTTTCTGTATCTATTACTAACCCAATGGTATTTGGTGAATTTGAAAAAGAGGTGGATGCTATTATTGGCGAATTTGGAGTTCAAATTGAAGCGCAGTTGGATATTATTTCAGGTAAGACAGAACCTTCTGGCTTATTGCCTTTACAGATGCCGAAAGATATGTCAACAGTGGAAAAACAATACGAAGATGTACCACATGATATGACTCCTTATAAAGACGCTCAAGGAAATGTGTACGATTTTGGTTTTGGATTAAACTGGAAAGGAATTATTAAGGATGCAAGAACTCAAAAATATACAGGAAAGAAAAAATAAACGTAAATTGATAAAAAATCATCTATGAAAAAGTTGTTTACAGTCTTAGGAGCTGCCATTGTATTGTTAATTGTTGTTTTAGTGATTAATACTTTTAGAGATACTAAAGCCCTTCCTATTTATACTGTAGACCAATCTTTCGAAACCAAGGGTGATTCTGCTGCACTTCATTTAAGTCAAGCTATACAAATTAAGACGGTGTCTTTTGGAGATACATTGGCTATTGATACAGCAGAGTTTTTAAAATTCAGAAAATTTATAGAAAACACCTATCCAAATATCAGTTCTAAATTACAGAAGCAAACATTTAATGAGTTTAGCTATGTATACAAATGGACTGGAAAAGATACTAGCTTGGCACCATATGTTTTAATGGGTCATATGGATGTAGTACCTGTTGAAGCGGTTGCAGAAAGCAAATGGACAGTTCCTTCTTTTAGCGGAGCCATTAAAAACGACACTATCTGGGGAAGAGGTGCTGTTGACGATAAAATTTCTGTAATCGCCATTATGGAAGCCGTGGAGCAATTATTAAAAGAGAACTATACACCAAATAGAACCTTTTATTTATGCTTTGGACATGATGAAGAAATTTCTGGTAAACGTGGTGCAAAAATTTATAGTCAATGGTTTAAAGACAATAATATTAAACCAGCTTTAGTATTAGACGAAGGCGGTCAAATTGATACTAAACATTTTGAGCAATTAAAAAGACCGATGGCTTTAATTGGAACAAGTGAAAAAGGGTATGTAAATATTGATTTAACAGTAGAAATACCTGGAGGTCACTCTTCTATGCCAAGTAAAGAAACGGCTATTGACGTATTAAATAAAGCAATTGTTAAGATTAGAGAAAATCAAATGCCAGGTTCTATTCCTCCAACTATTATAGAAATGTTAAACAGAACAAAATCTGCAGAATCTTTTACTAAAAGAATGGTATTAAGCAATCTTTGGTTGTTTAATGGTATTGTTTTGAGTCAATTAGAAAAAACCAAAGAAACTAATGCAATGACGCATACTACTTTGGTCCCAACTATTGTACATTCTGGTATCAAAGACAATGTTATACCTTCTGTTGCTAAAGCTACTTTTAATAGCCGTATTTTGCCTGGTCAAACAAGTGATGATGTAGTTGCTTTTGTAACAAAAGCCGTTAATGACGAAAGGGTTGTTGTAAAGAAACAAACCATTTCTTTAATGGAGCCTTCTGCGGTTACTTCTTTCGAAAACCCTGCGTTCAAAAAGTTAGAAACGGTATTATATAAATCTGTTCCTAATGTTATAGTAGCTCCTTTCTTACTAATTGGTGCCACTGATTCAAGATACTTCAGAGGTTTTAGTGAAGCAGTATTAAATTTCACACCTATGCAAAACGTGAAAGGATTTCATGGTATAGACGAGCGTGTAGGTATTACAGATTTAAATAGAACAGTAGGCTTCTATAAACAAATCATCAAAGAGTAGTTTTTTAATATTCTGTTTTAATAATATTAACGATTAAAAGATCGTAAAGAATATTCATTGTTCTTTTGATGACTTTATTGTAACCATTTGTATAATTTGGATCACAGCCATTACTTATAACTACTATTCCAAATTTTTTCTTTGGATCGAAGAACATTGCGCTGAATAATCCATATGCAGATCCTGTATGACCTGTTAGCTGAACCCCGTCGATCATTTTAGTGGTATTTTCTATGGCAAAACCGTATTGCTCCTCTTCTGAAAGAGGTGTTTGCATTTGCTTTGCGCTTTTCTTTGACATTATTTTTACCCCTTTATATTTTCCATCATTCATATGCATGGTCATGTATTTCGCTAAATCTGTAGCAGAAATTTTCATACCACCGGTGGGTGAAAATATAGGTGTTGAATAGCCCATAGTATAATTAGCTATTTCTTCAGATCTTGGAGCGTAGGCGTTTGGAGATAATATAAATTTTGCAGAATCTGCATTATAATCATAAATGCTAGCGAACTTGGTTTTATCTAAAGAATCAACACAATACCCTCCATACAATCCAATTGGATCAAGTATATGGTGTTTTACATATTGGTCAAATCTTTCTCCTGAAGTTCTTTCAATGATGGTGCCTACCATATTAAAGTTAAGATTACAATACTGATAACCCTTTCCAGGTTCATAATCATTATAGCATTTTGCCCAATTTGGATTTTTTGCTGGATTGATATAATCTAAACTAAAATATCCTTCGCTATCATTAATGGATGACAAATGGGACAATAACAACTTTAATGTAATCACAGTTTCTGGGTACTTTGGATTGCGAATTTTAAATCCAACCAAATTACTAACATCTTCGTCCAAACTAATTTTACCTGCTTCTACTAACTGCATTATAGATGTAGCAGAAAAAGACTTAGAAATAGATGCGATTCTGAAAATATTTTCGTTAGTTAAGGGTTCGCCTGTTTCTAAATTTTTTTTACCAAAAGAGTGGGTATAAATTATTTTATTTTTCTTCACTACAGCAACAGAAAGACCTGCTACTTTTTCTTCTTGAAAAATTTGTTGTATTGCTGTTTCTATTTTACTGATTTGCGCAAAAGAAGGAATACTATAGAATGTAATCAGTATAAAAAGGGAAATAATTTTTTTCATAAAATTTATTTTACAGCTTTTTCTAAATCCGCGATGATGAATTTTGACATTTGCAAGAAGGCATAGGTTGCTTTAGGAGCGGTTTCGGGATTAGACATTAACTTCCCCAATATAGAGGGTACTATCTGCCAGCTTAATCCAAATTTATCTTTTATCCATCCGCATTTGCCAGCGGCGCCTCCTTCTAATAATGTATTCCAATAATGATCAATTTCTTCTTGTGTATCAACAGTGATAATAAAAGACACAGCTTCATTAAAATTAAATTGATGATTGGCAGAACTATCCATTGCACCAAATGGCTGGTTGTTCAATTCGAATTGTGAGTATTTGATATAGCCGGTTATATCTGGTTCTCCTTCTTCGTATCTACTAATATCAACAGTCTTGCTATTTGCAAACATGCTAGTATAAAAATCAATAGCTTCATTTGCTTTACCAGCATTATTTCCTACAAACATCATATGCGGCATTATCTTACAACTACTTTCATGTCCTAGCATTAATTGCCAGTTTACTCCATATTGATCTGCACACCATCCGTACTGCTCACTCCATGGATATTTATTTAGCGGCATCATGATTTTCCCATCTACACTTAATTTGTTCCATATAGCTTCAATCTCTTCTTGACTTGTAGCACTTATAAAAAATGAAATAGACGGGTTGATTGTAAATCCAGGTCCTCCATTTAAATGCATCATACTTCTCCCATATAATTTGTATACAACCGCCATGGGGTTTTCGGATAATAATTCAACCTCGCCAAATACTTCTTTGTAAAACAAAAAAACCTCTTTTGCTTTTTGATCAAACCATAAGCAAGTGCCTAATTCATGTGTCATTTGAACTTTTTTTACTTAATAACGTTAATTAGCTATAAAGTTAAGGTAATATATATTTTGTACCTTAGTTAAAATCAAAAATGTACACTATGTCATTTCAAGATAAACTAGATCATTTAATCACAACTAAAGAAGCCATTCCAGCCGAATTTGCTTTAAAAGAATTGATCAATCAAACTACTTATTTATCTAACGGGGAGATGCTAGAATGGAATGGTGCAACGCACGAAGTGTTTTCTCCTATTTGTATCAAAACCGATAAAGGTATTGAAAGAGTAAAAATTGGATCTTATCCAATATGTACCGAAAAAGAAGCGATGATTGCATTAGATGCTGCATCTGCTGCATACAACGAAGGCAGGGGCGAATGGCCTACGATGAGTGTTGCTCAGAGAATTAATTGCGTAGAGCAGTTCATTAAAAAAATGTTAGAGCAAAAAGAGCTTGTAGTAAAGTTAATCATGTGGGAGATTGGCAAAACCTATGCTGATTCCGAAAAAGAATTTGATAGAACTGTTGAATATATTTATGCAACCATTGATGCATTAAAAGATGTTGACAGAGATTCTTCAAGATTTACTATTGAGCAAGGAATTGCTGCACAAATTAGAAGATCTCCATTAGGGGTGGTTCTTTGTATGGGGCCATTTAACTATCCATTAAATGAGACCTTTACCACTTTGATTCCTGCAATCATTATGGGTAATACCTTATTATTCAAACCCCCTAAACATGGCACTTTATTGCATTATCCTTTATTAGAAGCATTTAAGTCTTGTTTCCCTAAAGGAGTGGTGAATACTATTTATGGAAGAGGAAATACCATCGTGCCTTCTTTAATGGAATCAGGTAAAATCAATGTATTAACCTTGATTGGTTCTAGTAAAGTGGCGAATCAATTAAAGAAATTGCATCCTAAAGTAAATAGATTAAGAGCGATTCTTGGATTGGATGCTAAAAACGCAGCCATCATCACTAAAGATGCTGATATTAAATTAGCGGTTCAAGAAACAGTTTTAGGTTCTTTATCTTTTAATGGTCAGAGATGTACAGCCTTGAAGATTATTTATGTTCATAAAACTATTGCAGATCAATTTATTACATTATTAAACGAAGCAGTTGGTAAATTACAATTTGGTTTACCATGGGAAAAGGGAGTTACACTTACGCCACTTCCAGAACCAGGAAAGCCAGCTTATTTAAATGATTTGATTGAAGATGCTCAAAAGCATGGTGCAACAGTTATGAACGAACATGGTGGTACTATTAAAGAGTCTTTCTTTTATCCAGCAGTATTGTATCCGGTTAACAATAAAATGAAAGTGTATAGCGAAGAGCAATTTGGTCCGATCATACCTGTTATTCCATTTGATGATATTGAAGAACCTATTCAATACGTAATTGATTCTACTCATGGTCAACAGGTAAGTTTGTTTTCAAAGAATAAAGAAGAGCTAGCTAGTTTGATTGATCCATTAGTGAATCAAGTAAGTAGAGTGAATATCAATAGTCAGTGTCAAAGAGGTCCTGATACTTTCCCGTTCACTGGTCGTAAAGATAGTGCCGAGGGTACATTGTCTGTAGTGGATGCTTTAAGGTCTTTTTCTATTAGATCTTTAGTAGCAGCTAAATTAACAGATGACAATAAGGAGATTATCAATGATATTGTTTCTTCTCATCATTCTAATTTCTTAAGCACGAAGTACATATTTTAATAGGATTATACTCGCTTCAATAATAGTAAAGCCCGAAAGTTAATATACTTTCGGGCTTTTTAGTTGTACCTTTGTAGCTACTATTAAAAAGAGTGTATTTTGAAGTTTATTGATTTAGGGTTGGATCCAAGAATTTTGGATGGGATTGATTCAATGGGATATGAAAATGCCACACCTGTGCAAGAGCAAGTGATGGTGCCTATTTTAGAGGGAAAAGATATTATTGCAGCAGCTCAAACTGGAACAGGAAAGACCGCTGCGTTCTTATTACCACTATTACATAGATTAATTACAAGCCCACACCAGGCATCGGATATAAACGCAATGATTATTGTGCCTACAAGAGAGTTGGCAATACAAATTGCCGAAAGTATTGAAGGCCTTTCTTATTTCACTGATGTGAGTGCTATTGCAGTTTATGGAGGTGGCGATGGCAATTCTTTTGCTATTGAAAAGAAAGCACTTGATAGTGGAGTAGATATTGTGGTTTGTACACCAGGAAGAATGTTGGCGCATCTAAATATGGGCTATGTAAAATTAAAAGGATTAAAGTATTTAGTTTTAGATGAGGCGGATAGAATGTTGGATATGGGTTTTAATGATGATATCAATAAGATCATTACTTATTTACCAAAAGAAAGGCAAAATCTATTATTCTCTGCAACTATGCCCACAAAAATGCGTGCTTTGGCTAGAAACTTATTAGTAAATCCGGTCGAGATTAATATTGCTATTTCTAAGGCTTCTGAAAATATTACTCAAAAAGCATTTATAGTATATGATGCACAAAAAGATGCAATCATTAAAGACATGCTAGGTTCCAATAGGTTTAAAAAAGTAGTAGTATTTTGTTCTAAAAAACAGAACGTAAAAAAATTAACTGCCGATTTAAAAAACGCAAGATTATCTGTAGCTGAAGTGCATTCCGATTTAGAACAAAAAGAAAGAGAGCAGGCTTTACAAGATTTTAGAAACGAAAAAATTTCCATTATTGTAGCAACAGATATTTTAAGCAGAGGTATAGATATAGACGATATAGACTTAGTAATTAATTACGATGTACCTAATGATGGCGAAGATTATATTCACCGAATAGGTAGAACAGCAAGGGCTGCTAGTTTAGGAACAGCATTTACTTTGGTGGGACAAAAAGAGCAATCAAAATTTGCACAGATCGAAGAATTATTAGGTGCGCCTGTATTAAAAGGCACCGTTCCTGCTGAATTTGGCGAGACGCCAATGTATTCTCCTAAATTAGGAGCATCAGGTAATAGAAGAAATAATTCATCAAGACGATAAACTAAGTATACAAAAAAGCCCCTTCTAAATTTGAAGAGGCTTTTTTTTATTCTCAGAAAATGATTATTTAATTTCAATAATGGCTCTTTTCAATAGTTTAGAATCGGCCACATTTAAAATTTGAGCACCAGGACTTAATGTTTGAATTTGAAATTTCTCTTCTGTCTTAATTTCCATACCAGGCTTTCCTTCTTCTGCTTCTTCTTCAGATTTCTTTTCTGTAATTCCTGTTACTATTAATGTAAACGGTGCAGCAGTTGAAATTTTTGTACTTAAAATTAAATTAGCTGCAGGCCCTTTATCACTAATAAATAATGTTTCTAGAACCTTGCCTGTACTATCTGCAACTTCAACTTGTAATCTTGCAGCTTCATTATCTTTAGATTTTTGTAAGATAAAAGTTGCAGCTTGACCATTTGTTGAATCTAATGTTGTTTTTTCTTGGAAGCTAATTCCTGCATCTGGTCTTGGGCCTCTTTTAGGTGCAAAAATTCTTCCGAATTCCGCCACCGGCTCCAATACTTCTGTTAATGCTAGTACTAAAACGATAATTCCTATTGTTCCTGCAACAAGTAATTCTTTTTTGAATGCTCCTGTATTTTTATCTTTTGAGTAGTTTTTTAAAGAACCCCAGTTATTTACTATATGAAAAATGGCAAAACTGAAAAAGATTAACCCGAAAATAGTATGGGTTATCTCTACAAAATGCGGCTTTTGTTTAACGAATAATAAAATACCAGTAGTGCCTAATACAAAAAAGGCAAAGGCAATTGATAAACTAATAATGTTCTTTTTCTTCATAATGTTTGGTTTGGAAATGACAAGTTATTAAAATATGATTAAAAATCAGCCACTTATAGTCTGCAAAAACCCTAAATGGCCATTTTTATGATAAGACTCATTTTTTTGCTCAAAGTTTAATCGTAATATTGCGATTAATATGGGAACCAGTAAAATAAATGAGTATAATCCATCAGACCTCTTAATTGCCAAATATGCAAAAGCTTTGTCGCATCCGGCAAGGGTAGCTATTTTGAATCTTTTATTAAAAAAGCAAGCCTGTGTTTGCGGAGATATAGTGGAAGAACTTCCTATTGCACAGAGCACAGTTTCCCAACATCTTAAAGAATTAAAAGAAGCAGGCTTAATTAAAGGGGATATTGAAGGGGCATCTGTTTGCTATTGTATTGATATAAATGAATGGAATAAAGCAAATGATATCTTGAATAATTTATTTCAAGAAGTAAAAATGATGCCTAACAAATGTTGTTAAATAAACAGATCTAAAAATTTAAAATTATAATTTATGCAAACCGAAGAACAATTAAAAGAAATCGTGAAAAAAAAGTACAGCGAAATTGCTTTACAAGACAAAGAAACCAATATGTCTTCTTGTTGTGGAGCTGGAGGATGTTCTACAGAAATTTACAATATCATGTCGGATGATTACACCACTTTAGAAGGCTATAATGCAGATGCAGATCTAGGTTTAGGTTGCGGCTTACCAACGCAGTTCGCAAAAATCAAGAAAGGCGATGTAGTGGTAGATTTAGGAAGCGGAGCAGGTAATGATTGTTTTGTGGCAAGACACGAAACCGGTGAAACAGGAAAAGTGATTGGTGTAGACTTTACGCCTGCAATGATTGATAAAGCAAGAAAAAATGCCGAATTAAGAGGATTTAATAATGTTGAATTTAGACAAGGTGATATTGAGAACATGCCCATCACTGCAAATAGTGCAGATGTAATAGTGAGTAATTGTGTTTTAAATTTAGTGCCAAATAAAGACGCTGTTATAAAAGATATATACAGGGTTTTAAAACCTGGCGGACATTTTAGCATTTCTGATGTTGTTTTGGTAGGCGCTTTGCCAGAAGGTTTAAGAAAAGATGCTGAAATGTATGCTGGTTGTGTATCTGGTGCTATTCAAAGAGAGGTATATTTAGAATTAATCAATGCTAATGGTTTTGAAAATGTAATTGTTCAGAAAGAAAAACCAATTGTTATACCTAATGACATTTTAGTTAATTATTTATCTGCCGAGGAGATAGCACAATTTAATAGCGGTAGTACTGGAATATTTTCTGTTACGGTTTTCGCTCAGAAGCCGTTAACAGAAAAAAAGGTTTGTGTTCCAGGTGGAGGATGTTGTTAATCAATAAATTGAATCTAATGAAAAAAAATGTGTTGGTATTATGTACCGGGAATAGTTGTAGAAGTCAAATAGCACATGGTTATTTGAAGCATTTTTATGGTGAGCAAGCCAATGTATATAGTGCAGGAGTGGAGACACATGGCGTAAATCCTAAAGCGATCTCTATTATGCAAGAAGACGCCATTGATATTAGTGCACATACTTCGAATAATGTATTGGAATATAAAGATATTGATTTTGGTTATGTAATTACAGTTTGTGATCATGCAAAAGAAGTATGCCCATATTTTCCGACTAATGCATTAAAAATTCATCATAATTTTCCTGATCCATCTAAACTGATAGGCACAGATACTGAAATTCATGCTGAGTTCGAAAGAGTTAGAAATTTAATTAAAGATTACTGCTTTGAATTTGTAAAATCTCATTCCTAATTTATATTACGGTAAAACCTTATCTTCGCGCGAAATAATTTAACAATATGAAATCTAGCCTTTCCAATAAGTTAAAAGACAGATCAGAAGGTCAATGTGAACTTTGCGCTTCTAATACTGCAAGTTTTGCATATGCTGTAAGTCCTAAGGGGAATGAAGCAATCGAAAACGAAGTAGCTGTATGTGATACATGTGTTGCATTAATTGAATCAGGCGCAAAAGATAGTCATTGGAATTGTTTAGCAGGCAGTATCTGGAATACTGAACCAAGTGTGCAGGCGTTGAGTTATAGAATTCTATATGGAATGAAAGACCAAGAATGGGCTAACGAGATTCTTAGTTCTGTTGAGTTAGATGAAACAGTGGTTACTTGGGCCGAATCCATTTTTCAAGTTGCTGCAAAGCATGTTGATAGCAATGGTACTGTTTTAGAAAATGGCGATACTATTGTTTTAACTCAACAATTAAACGTTAAAGGGGCAAGCTTTATGGCACCCAAAGGAACTATTGTAAGAAAAATAAGATTAGTTCCAGATAATGCAGAACAAATAGAGGGAAAGATCAATAATGACACAATTGTTATTTTGACCAAATTTGTTAAGAAATCTGTTTAATCGAGATAACTATTTAATATAAAACGAAAAGGCCCTCCAACTGGAGGGCCTTTTCGTTTCTTTGGGGGAAGAATTATAGATTAGAATATTTTTGTACCATTTGGTTGAATAATATATCTAAAAGTATAATAACGTTGCTTACTTATTTTCTCTGCATCAGGTGCTGTTGCATCTAAGGTAGCGCCACCTTTATAGTAGGCAATGATCTCCACTTTTGCATATTTGCCAGTAGCAGTTCTAATAACAAGTACTCTTCCAGCTAATGGAGTGATCAAGTTTTTAATAGGATCATAAGTATACCAACCTTTTCCACTTCCATAAGTCACGGCATAACTTGCAGGTGCATTGTCTGTTTTGAAAATGGAATCAGTTGCAATTGTTTTTAATTCATCAAACAATCCAATTTGTACAAAAGCTCCACCAAGACCAGCTCCACTCGTCCCACTATTGGTTAAAATTTTTGTACCATTAAATGCTAAGTCCCATTTTGTTGTAGCACTGTCACTGTTTGGAACAATACTATTTTTTTCTAAACTGTAGAATGTGTATTTGCCTGCCCCATATGGTTGTCCTTGTGCTGTAATACCTACAATAGTATCAGCAGGAAGATCTTTTACCATTGTAGCACTTAATGGAGCTAAAACTGTTGTGGTAGATTTTGAACAAGATAATAATGCTACATTAATTAATGCAATGGCAACTAAGTAAGAAATTGTCTTTTTCATATTGTTATTGTTTTTATTTATTTATTGAATATTTTAATATCATATAAAAAGTTCTTCCAGCTAGATTAGGCAGGTTAATGCCATCTAAATAATTATTTATGTTGTCGGTTCCTAATTGAAATGATAAGCCGTTACTGAATGATTTACCCAAAGAAGAATTAATAGTTACATATCCTTTTCCAAACTGATCCCCGTTATCATATACTTCATTGCCATTAGTATTGGCAACGGCCCATTTACTTCTGTAGATGGCTCTTAAATTGATGAAAAACCGTTTCTGGTTTTCGTAAGTTAACTTTGCTTGAAATCTGTGTTTGCTGGTATTTGGCAGGCCTACATAATCACTACGATTAAGTTTTCGACTTGTTCCATCTTGGTTTTTGGTATAAACGATACCTTGTTGGATACTATTTATTTGATCTTTATCTCCTGTGATTAAAAACTGGTAACCCAAACTCGTATTAAATCGCTTATTTAATTGATGTTTTGTTTCAATTTCAAATCCAGTAGTGAAAGCGTTTTTAATATTTAGATAACTATAAATCTGACTTCCACTAGTATAATTACCTACCTGTTGCACATCAATCAAGTTATTTATATCATTCCTAAATAATTGCAATTGATATTCATGACCATAACTAGGTTCCCATTCTGCTGAAAAATGAATGCCAGTGGCATATTCGGGTTCTAATTTTTTCAGTTGATAGTAGTTAGCAAATAAATTACCAATTTGACCAAGTCTATCTAATTGACCAATTACTTTTTGCGCTTCAACTGAACCAAATACACTATAGCTTCCAGCAGCCGAATTAGTAAAGTTTAAATATAATTGTCTAAAGTCCGGTGCCTTGAAACCTCTTCCAGCACTCAACTTAAACCTTAACTGATTAGTGTACTTATATAAAAGAGATACTTTAGGACTAAATGCAGAAGCAAAATTTTGATTATTATCATATCTAAAGCCTGCATTGGCTGCAATCTTGTTTCCATTGTTCCATTCCCATTGATTAAATAGATATTTGATCGTATTGCTTTTTGCACTTTCAACATCATCATACCTTGAGCTATTTACTCGCTCATCTACCAGGCCTATTCCTACAATTGTATTAAGTGCTCGATTTACTTTTATTTCAGTTTGGTTTTCAATCCTTGCAAAATTTTGTTTAAAAAAATCATTGTAAGGATTTCCAGAAATAGTTAATAAATCTTGTTTCGATTCAAATCGAGTATAGTAAGTGTTTAATTTAGTTTTAATATTTGAATTGAATTGATGATTCAAGATGATAGAGCCATTTTGATCATTATTATTCTCATTTCCGTTTGAATAAATAGTCGTTCCATTATTTGCAACGGCGATTATGCTTTTAATATTCTCTTGATTATATCTAAAATTTATATCTACAAAGGTTTTTTTAGACAAATCATATTTTAGAAATTGTGTAAAAGTGGATCTTGTAATAGGTGTAATAAATCTTTGATTACTATTAGGTCTGACGCTAAAACCATCAGTGCTGTAATGATTGTAGTATGTTTGGAGTTGAATCTGTTTTAATTTTCTTGAAAAACTTATATTGGCATCCGATGTTTTGTAACTGCCATATCTTAAACTAGTTGATATATTATTAGTTGAATTTTTATCAGTAATGATATTAATTACACC
Organism: Bacteroidota bacterium; assembly: GCA_046046935.1. GTDB lineage: Bacteria > Bacteroidota > Bacteroidia > Chitinophagales > Chitinophagaceae > Sediminibacterium. The sequence goes on along the minus strand of JBJOIU010000002.1, from coordinate 86,473 downwards.
GGCCATTGCTTCACTACCGTATAAACTAGAGGAGGGGCCTTTTACTATTTCAATTTTTTTAATATTACCAACAGCAATTCTATTTAAATCTAATACGCCTGCCGTTCTCCCTATAAGTGGCTCGCCGTCTATTAGTATAATAGTATAATCTGGGTTCAATCCTTGTAACTGTACCCCTGCGCCAAAGCCAGAAGTTAAAGTAATACCAGTTTGTTCTCTTAAAGCATCTCCTAATCTATTATAACCTGACTGTAAAATAGTTTTTGCATTAATAATACTTATAGGAACAGTAATACCTTTTACCTGGCGCTCAGATTTATTAGCTGTTATAAAAATTGTATCGCTGTATAAGGCAAGACTATCTTTATTAAAATTTACCTGCGCAGAAATTATTTCATGACTCAGGAAATTAATAATAAGAATAATTAGTGTTGCTTTTTTCATCAGACCGCAAAGGTCAGTCAGATAAGTATTTTAGACGCTATTTTAACGAAGCTTTTGCGCTTTAATTGGCTTAAAATGACAATTCTATGACAAATGAAAAAATCGATTTTTTATTTGTTTAACAATACTATTAAATATGGGTTTAAAGCTTCGAATTTATTTATTAATACTAACTTTGTTCTCATTATAAGATGATCAATAATAAAAGACAAATATTACTAGTAGAAGATGAAGAGCATCTACATCAAGCACTCAAATTAAACTTAGAACTTGAGGGATATGCTGTTAGTTCAGCCTATGATGGGAAACTTGCACTTGACATTATTCAAAATGCAGTTTTTGATTTAATTATCTTGGATATTATGTTGCCAAATGTTGATGGCTATACTATTATTGAAAAACTAAGATTAAACAATAACCAAACGCCTATTTTAGTTTTAAGTGCCAAAAATTCAAGTTTTAATAGAGTGCAAGGACTTAAGTTAGGCGCAGATGATTATTTGAACAAGCCCTTTAATTTAGAAGAACTTTTATTAAGAGTATCTAAACTTATTCAAAAATCAAATCCAGTATCTGGCTCACAAGATCCATCACTATTATTTGAATTTGCAGGTCATTCAATCAATTTTGAATCTTTAGAAGTGCAATTAGCAGACGGGAAACAGCTTCAATTAACCAAAACAGAGTCTTTATTACTTCGTTTATTGATAGAAAATAAAAATACTGTTGTTTCTAGAGAGAAAATTTTGCAAACAGTTTGGGGTTATCAGGTCTTCCCTAATACAAGAACTATCGACAATTTTATTACAGCCTTCAGGAAATATTTTGAAAAAGACTCCAAAAATCCGGAGTACTTTATTTCCGTGAGAGGCGTGGGGTATAAGTTCAAAATTTAGTAACTTACGTCAAAACGACGTATATGAAAATTTCTTTTCCTTTTAGAATCTTTTTATTCCTTTTTTTATTGATTGCTCAGCTTGCAATTGCTCAAGACATTAAAAAGCCAAATCCATTTCAATCAGAAATTGATGCTTTTGCTAAATCAGATAAAGTAAAGATGCCCGATGCAGGAAAAATTGTTTTTGCCGGTAGTTCATCTTTTAGATTATGGCAAGATGTAAATGACTATTTCCCAGGAAAAAATATTTTAAATAGGGGCTTTGGCGGATCAACTTTATTGGATCTTATTCAATATTCAAAGGAAACTATCATACAATATAAACCAAAGCAAATTTTTATTTATTGTGGCGAAAATGATATTGCGGATAGCGATACTGTAAAGCCAATGGATGTTTTTAATCGCTTTAAGAAATTGTATACCATATTACGAACCCAACTTCCAGTGAATACGCCTATTGTGTATTTATCTTTAAAGCCAAGTATCGCAAGATGGTCCATGCATGAAAGAATGGAAGGCTCCAACACCTTGATAAAAAACTTTATTAGCTCTCAAAAAAATATTCAATTTTTAGATGTGTATAGTAAAATGTTGGATAAAGATGGCACTCCTTTCAAAGATATTTTTATTGAAGACAAACTTCATATGAATGCCAATGGTTATAAAATTTGGCAAAAATTAATTTCGCCATTGTTGTTGCCAGGTGAAAAGCCAGTTGTCAATACGAAAGCAGGTAAAGTTGCTGGATTTAAAGAAGGCAATATCAATGTTTTCAAGGGCATTCCATTCGCAGCACCACCTATTGGAGATTTAAGATGGAAAGCACCACAAAAAGTACAAGCTTGGAGTGGGGTTAAAGATTGTATACAATTTGGAGCTAGTCCGGTGCAAGGAGAACCTATCCCTTTTATGTGTTGGTCGGAAGAGTTTTTAATTCCAAAAAAACCAATAGATGAAGATTGCTTGTATTTAAATGTTTGGGCAAAATCTAGCCCAGTTAAAAAGCCAGTCTTAGTATATATTTACGGCGGTGGGTTTATGTCTGGCGGCGCTGGTTGTGCTATATATGATGGCAAAGAAATGGCAGAAAAAGATGTTGTGTTTGTAACAATCAATTATAGAGTGGGCGTTTTTGGATTTTTAGCACACCCTGAATTAACAAAAGAATCTACTTATGGTGCTTCAGGAAACTATGCAATATTAGATATGATTGCTGCTTTAAAATGGGTGAAAGAAAACATAGCGGCATTTGGTGGTGATCCAAATCAGGTGACCATAGCAGGCCAATCTGCAGGTGCTTTCGCGGTTAGTCATCTATGTGCTACACCATTAGCTAAAGGATTATTTAAAGGAGCAATTGCTCAAAGTGGTGGAAGTGTATTGAGTAGTACTTTAAGGCCAACTTCTAATTTACAACAAGCTGAAAAAATGGGTCTTGATTTTGCAAAAAAACTAAAAGCAAATTCTATAGAAGAGTTAAGAAAGCTTTCTGCGCAACAAATTTTAAAATCTAGTAGTGGTTTAGCATATCCGATTGAAGATGGTTATGTTTTACCAAGTTCTATAGCGGACATTTATGCAAAGGGAGTACAAAATGATGTTGCATTAATCTTGGGTTGGAATTTTGACGATAGAGTTAGCGGACCTCCAGTAAAAGCAGAAGCGTATAAAATTCAATTGCAAAAACAATATGGAGCTAATGCAGAAAAAGTACTTCAATATTATCCTGCAACCAATGATTCTATTGCTGCTATTTCTCAAGACAATCTAAATAGAGATGCATTTTTTGGAGTACAAGGTTTTGCTTGGGCGAATGCTCAACTTCAAAAAGGCAAATCCAATATTTATGTTTATAATTTTAATCGTAAGCTTCCTGCTTATACAGTAGCTTCAAATTTTGGCGCTTTTCACACTGGAGAAGTGCCTTATGTATTCAATAATTTAAAAACAGTGAACAGACCATGGCAGGATATTGACATGCAATTAGCGGATCAAATGTCTACCTATTGGGTCAATTTTGCTAAAACAGGCAATCCAAATGGTTCAAAATTGACCCAATGGCCAACCTATACAACGCAAAAGGGCCAAGTAATGATTTTAGCAGAGAAAATTCGACAAGAAGAGCTACCATTTAAGCAGGGCTTGGAGGTTTTATCTACCCTCTATTAATAAATCTTCCAAAAACTTGCTTCAATAAATCGATTTACATTATTTTTGAGAAATGATTAAAAATCATAATATGAAAAAAGGATTATTTGCATTTATCATGTCATCAATAGTATTAATGGCTTGTAGTAAGTCTGGAGACAGTCCTGCGCCTACTCCAAATCCTCCTGCGCCAACTCCAGAAGCAACAGTTGTATTCACCATCGATCCAGATCCGGGTACTTCTATTTATGCTGCATTAGGTGCGTCTCAATCTATGACAGTGAATATTAGTTCCACTTTACCAGCTGCGGGTGTAACTGTAGATGTTAAAACAACCAAGGATAGTGATGGAAGTACAGTTTCTTCAAGTAGTGTAGCAAGTACAACTGCTAAAAACACCATTACAATAGATAATCTTACTGCAGGTGTATTATGTACTACTACGGTTACGGTAACCTCTAAGTCTAAGGCAGATAATAATGCTGCAAAGTCTTTTAAGATAGCAAGAAAATAGGTTTGCCATATTTACAAAAAAGCCACTCAAATTTGAGTGGCTTTTTTATTACAATTAAGTATATGAATCAACTTCCTCTTGAGCCGCCAGTTTTGATTGGCTTCTTAGTTGCACCAGTTGATTTTGTATTCGCTTTCGCAATAAATTTTGAACTACCACCTTGCACATTGGCTTTTGTGTTAGATGCGGCGTTTTTTGCTGCTTTCTTTTCGTTGATATGAAATCCCATAATGGTTATATTTGAGGTATAAATATAATTAATAATCATCAAATTATAACATGCTTCAAACTTCAACCATACATTTTTTAAAATTATTAAAGAAGAACAATAATAAAGAGTGGTTTGATAAGAATAGAAAACTTTATGAAGCAGCTAAAGAGGATTATCTAAAATTTGTGACTACTGTATTAAATGAAATTCAAGAATTTGATAAAAGTTTACTTGAATTGCAGCCTAAGCAATGTATTTTTAGATTAAATAGAGATGTGAGGTTTAGTAAAAATAAAGATCCCTATAAGACAAATTTTGGGGCAAGTTTTAGCAAAGGAGCCAAGAAGATACAATGCGCGGGCTACTATTTTCATTTAGAGCCAGGAGCTAATTTTGTTGGCGGTGGTTTATGGATGCCTATGGCTCCAGACTTAAATAAAGTGCGACAAGAAATCGATTATTGCTATAAAGAATTTAGCAGTATTTTAAAAAAATCCATTTTCAAATCCATTTATGGAGAAATGGATCAGACTGCAAAATTAGTTCGTCCTCCAAAAGGTTTTGAATTAGACAATCCTGCCTTAGAATATTTGAAATTAAAAAGTTTTGTGGTTACAAGACCATTAAAAGACTCGGAACTTACCGACAAGCTACTTGTTAAAAATATAGTGAAAGATTTTAAAACAATTGCCCCATTAGTACATTTCCTAAATAGGGCAATTGATTAAATATTTTAATTAGTTTTCTTTTTTAAAGATATTGAATAATAGGTATCCCATTAATGCGCCATATAAAGTGCTGTTGATGGGTTTAGAAGTTATCATGCATGTTCCACTAGTGCAACCTATAAAATTCCAATATAAAAATCCTCCTAATGCTCCAATCAGGATGCCTATAAGACTTAATTTGTTTTTTAATATCCAAGTAGTCATAGTAATCTATTTATCTAATTTTACCCACTAACACATTCCAAGGGCCACCGTTATATACTTCTACGCCTGCACCTTGCAACATTCTTTTAGCCATGCCACTTCGAGAGCCACTTCTGCAGACTGTGATAACAGGTTTGTTATAGTTCTTAATAGTTTTTAACTCTCTTTGAATTTTATCAAGTGGAATATTTTTTGAATCTTGAATATGTCCATGGTCAAATTCTTGAGGTGATCTAACATCTATAATGATTGCCCCATTTTCTTTTAATGCCTTAAAATCTGTTGCTGGTCCGAATAATTTTTTAATAAAGTTAAACATACTAGTTATTATTAATGATGTTATTTAATGTAAAGATGCCTCCTCCGTTGTAGATATCTTGTATTCCATTATTTTGAAGAATACTAGTAGCAATACTACTTCTGCCTCCACTAAGACAATAAACAACAATTGGTTTTGGCAATGCAGCTATTTTTGATAAATTAGACTCGATGGAATCTAAAGGAAAATTGATTGCTCCATTAATATGATCTCCGGCAAATTCCATTGTACTTCTAACATCTAATAATGTACCTTCTTTCGCTTTAATTTTTTCAATTACGTTTTGCATAGTTTTTTATTTTTCTATTGCAAAATTCGGTAGGTCAAATTATTAAAATGGTGATTTATATCACACAGTATTATTTTTTTATCCAGTCAAACGCATTTCTGCTTAATGTAATCCAGCCATTATTTTCCATTTTCTTCAAAAGTCTACTAACTACCTCTCTTGAAGTATTTAAATCAGTAGCAATTTCTTGATGGGTTAGTTTTACGGTTTTGCCAAATTGTCCAACATGTCTTTTGATATAAAACTCCAATCTTTCGTCCATATTTTTAAAGGCAATCTCATTAATGGTACTTAGTAGTTCCTCGTATCTACTTCTATATGTTCTAATGACAAAATAGTGCCAACTTTTATAATGCTGTAGCCATTTATCCATATACTCTAAAGGAATAGATATATAGCCAATATCTGTAACAGCTTTAGCTAATACCTGGCTTTGTTCTAAATGGTAATTACAAACTAAAGTTACAGCACAAGCTTCTCCAGGATTAAGATGGTACATAAAATATTCCGATCCTTCTTCGTCCTCTTGATATAATTTAACAGTCCCTTCAATGACAAGCATTGCCGACTTGATATTTTGACCTTTTTTAAGCAAGACTGTACCAGCTTCTGCTGTTTTGAATGTAGCATGTTCAAGAACTTCTTCATATAGGGCTTGCTCCCAATTGGGGAATAGTTGTACTAATTTCTCTTTTGTCAACATAGGGCATTATTTTCTTTTGTGAAGATACTCTATAATGTAATAAATGTCACAAAACAGTTAATTTTCAATGACTAACTTTGAGAAAATAAAAAACATGAAAAAATTATTTTCAAATATAGATTGGATATTAATGATGCGTTTGGTAATGGGGGGATCAATGTTAATTATTGGCTATCAAACCAACGATTATATTCCGGCTGTTGCAGGAGGATTTTTCATCTTGTACTCCATAATAGGCGCTAAATATAAAATTGGCTGTGGCTATAATGCGAGTTGTGGTATGCCAAGTAGCAGAAGCTATTCGAAAGTAAAAGCTACAGATGAAATTGATTTTACAGAAATAAAATAAAATTTATGTCAAATACAGAAACATTTGGTTCTATCATTAAAGGAGATAAGCCTGTTCTAGTTGATTTTTTTGCCACATGGTGTGGTCCTTGTAAAATGATGCCCCCAATTTTAGAGCAAGTACATCAACAACTAGGGGATAGTGTAAGGATAATAAAAATTGACGTAGATAAAAACCAACAATTGGCATCTGAGTTAAATGTTTCCAGTGTTCCTACTTTGGCCATCTTTAAAAATGGAGAAATTAAGTGGAGGCAGCCGGGTGTTCAGCAAGCAGGGGCGCTTGTAAGTTTGCTAAAACAACATATTACCGAATAATTCATATAGCTTAACCCTGAATTTGTTTTATATTTAGTAAGTCAAACTAATTTACTTTTTGACGCTAAATATTCTAATGCTATGAGAACATATTTATTATTGTTTACATTAATTGGGTTTTCTATTGTTTCAAATGCTCAAGTTCCTGAAGGAAAGACCGTGATTAGTTCTCTGTATGTATATGATATGGCTACGGGAAAGTCTAATATGATCACTAGAGAACTGAGACATTTTGAAGCGCCTAATTGGTCTAGAGACGGTAAGTTTTTTTTAATCAATGCATATGGCAAATTAGAAAAAATGTCGATGACCGGTGATCGCATAGGTTATCTTAATACAGGCAATATTCAAGATTGTAATAATGATCATGGTTATAGTTTCGATGGTAAGACTTTATTTATTTCCTCTGGCAAGCCTAGTATAAAAGAACATAGCTCTTTTATTTTTAAGCTTGCTGCAGATGGTGGTGATCCAATACAATTAACTCCAACAACTCCTTCTTATTGGCATGGTGTTTCTCCTGATGGAAAAACAATGGTCTATTGTGCAGCAAGAAATGGTAATTATGATGTGTATGCTATGTCTACAGATGGTAGTGAGGAAAAAAGATTAACCTCTACAGAAGGCTTGGACGATGGGCCAGAATTTAGTCCAGACGGGAAATATATCTATATAAATTCTTTCAGAACTGGACATATGCAAATATGGAGAATGGCTCCAGATGGATCTAGTCCAGAACAAATGACATTTGACGATAAATCAAATTGGTTTGCACATATTCATCCAAATAATAAAGTAGCTACAATAATTAGTTACGATGAAGATCAGGTACAAGCTCATCCATTTGGAAAACAAGTGCGTATTCGATTACTAGATTTACAGACAAAGCAAATAAAAGACTTAACCGGTCCTTTTTATGGTGGGCAAGGAACAATCAATGTGCCTTCATGGAATCCAGAAGGCACAAAGTTTGCTTATGTAAAATACGAGCTATTCTAATCAGACTATATTAATTGCATATTCTTTGGATCCCATTGGATGGGCTTCAACTGCTCAGCACTGAGGTTGCATGCAATAGAAGGCGCAGCTGCTCTAAGTCCAAAAGAAGCGTCTTCTGGTATTGCAGATCCAGTTCTTATGCCATTGAAAAATACAATCATATGATCTAATCGATCGTCATAATTGTTGGGAGCTTCAAATGCTGCTTCCTTACCCATATCATATCCACCTTCGGTATCATCACCATATTCTGATTTATACCATTTTTTAAATTCTTCTTTTTGCTTATTTGAAAAACTATCAAAAGAATCATATCCGCCATAACCTGGCACAGCTCTCCTTTTAATTGTTCTTATTTTATAGCCATTTCCATTGACGTCTATTACTCCTTCTGTGCCTATTAGCTTTAAACCAAATGGCCCTTTACCTTCGCCATCTGTTAGATTCACTCGGGTGCTTACATGAAATGCGCCATGCTTATCCGATGCTTGATAGTTCATAATTGCATTGAATATATCATAGGCATCACGACCATCTTTCCAAAGTTTTAAATTAGCAATACTTGAAATCATATTAGGTCCCTTTGATTCTGTTATGGTATGTATACCTGTTAACAAGTGCACAATTAAATCTCCAGCAGCTCCGGTTCCATAATCTTTATAATTACGCCATCTAAAGAATCTTTTTGCATCAAATGGAATTTTAGGAGCAGTCCCTAAAAAAGTATTAAAATCAATTGTTTCTGGAGAAGCATCTAAAGGAATAGAATATTGCCATGCACCTCTTGCATCAGATCTGTCACAGAAAGATTGAATCATGGTTAATTCTCCAATAGCACCTTCTTGATATCTTTTCTTTGCTTCTAATATACCCACCGCACTTGCCATTTGGCTACCTACTTGAAACACCTTGCCTGTTTCTTTTTGTGCATTGATGATGCCCCATCCTTGTTCAATTTTTTGAACCATTGGCTTTTCGCAATAAACATGCTTTCCAGCCCTCATTGAATCTATGGCAATCTTTTGATGCCAGTTATCAGGGGTACAAACTAAAACTGCATCAATATCTTTTCTATTTAAAATTTCTCTATAATCTCTAGTAGTATATATGTGGTTTCCCCATTTTTCTTTAGCACCTTCTAATCTTCCAGTGTATAAATCACATACTGCAACTAATTCTACGCCTGGAACTTTCAATGCAGTATCGGTATCAAAATGTCCAATGATACCACAACCAATCAAGCCAATACGTATTTTATCATTAGCACTAACTTTAATGGAAGAGATTAATTTTTCTGTATTATTTTTATCATTAGCACTTGCGGTATTTCCAAGAGCTAATAAGGCTGCAGAGCCTCCAAGATTTTTGAGAAATTTACGGCGGTTATTTTCCATAGCAGAATCGTTTTCTTAAAGTTAGGGAACAATCTGTATTATAACCAAGTAAATTTTAGCTAATCATTCTTATATATAAGGTCTCTACTTCTTTTCTAGCCCAAGGGGTTTTTCTCAAAAATTTCAAGCTAGAGTTAATGCTGGGGTTGCTATTAAAGCAGTTGATTCTTACATGTTGACCTAGAACCTCCCAGCCAAAGTGGTTTACCAACTCAGTTACAATATATTCGAGTGTTTTTCCGTGTAATGGGTCTTTGGAAGCTTGTTGCATATACAATATTAAGTAATTTGCCGGCATGAACATAGAGAGATACTTTATTATTTATAAGCCAGTAAATATGGTGTCTCAATTTGTTAGTTCGCACAAAGTGAATTTATTAGGAGATTTGAATTTTGATTTTCCCGACGGGACACATGCTATTGGTAGATTGGATCAAAACTCTGAGGGGCTTCTTTTATTAACCACTAATAAGAAAATTACCAAGTTACTATTTCAAGGAGAAAGGTCGCATGTAAGAACCTATCTAGTCCAAGTAAAAAATAAAGTCACTCAAGAGACTGCAAGGCAATTAGAAGTGGGTATCGAAATAAGTGCTACTGATGGGTCTACATATCTTACAAGTCCATGTAAAGTTAAGTTAGTAGACAGACCTGATTATATAACCGATGCGTTAACTCCTTTACATCCCAATGCCGAAAATTCTTGGCTGGAAATTAGTTTAACCGAAGGTAAGTTTCATCAAGTAAGAAAAATGGTGGCTGCAGTACATCATAAATGCATTCGTTTAATAAGAATATCAATAGAAGACTTGCATATTCAGGGTATAAAGCCAGGAGAAGTGCTTGAAGTAGACGAACAATTTTTTTTCGAAAAATTAAAATTATAAAAAAGGCCCCTTTGTAGGAGCCTTTGATTTATTATCTTTTTGATTATTTTAATATTGGAAGCTGAATGGTTGAAGCGTCATGATAGATCTTAATAGTTGCTTTTTTGAAGTCACTATCTTTTGCCTCGTAGATATTCATAAACTGTTGAGGATTTCTATCCACTAATGGGAACCAAGTGCTTTGAATTTGTATCATCATTCTATGGCCTTTCTTAAATTGATGTGCAATATCAGGTAAGGTGAACTTAACCTTCGTTGCTTTACCAGGAACAAATGCTTCTGGCTTTTCAAAACTATTTCTGAATTTGCCTCTCATTACTTCTCCTCTTACCAACATTTGGTATCCATTCATTACATGATCAGTGGGCATCTTGTTTTCAAAATTATCGGGAAACACATCTATTACTTTAACAATAAAATCTGCATCCGTTCCACTTGTAGAAGCCATTAAATCAGCCACTATTGGTCCAGCCAAGGTGATATCTTCATTCAATACCTCTGTTTGATATACTAGAACATCTGTTCTTCTTGCAGCAAATCTTTGATCATCTAACATATACTCTTGGGTTCTGCCAGGGTGAATTTCAGGGACATATGGTACAGGTTTTGCAGGATCGCTAATGTATTCGTCAAAGCTTGTAGCGGTTTTTGTATTTGCTTTTGAGAAGTTGCCATTCTTTCCAAGAGCGTAAGCTTCCATTTTCATATTAGGAACAGGCCATGATGGAAAGCTTTTCCATTCATTTGCGCCGCTGATAAAAATAGTCGCCTCTTTGATTTGATCTATAGAACCTTTATTTTTTAAATAGTAATTAAAGAAGGGTAGTTCAATATTATTGCCATACCATTCGCTTGTATTTGACCCAAATTCTACATTACCTAAATGAGTTCCATCAGCGCGACCCCATTGACCATGGTGCCATGGGCCCATTACAATTTTGTTATTATTCTTTGTATTTTTTTCAACTGCTTGATATAAATTCCAAGCACCATAACAATCTTCGGCGTCAAATAATCCACCCACAATCAAAGTAGCAATATTGGGATTAATAACTTGTACATTGGATCTTGCATTTCTAGCTTTCCAAAATGCATCATAGTTGGGATGACTCATTAAGTCTTTCCAAAACAAAATACTATCTCCGGTCAATTTTGAAAAATTACTTAACGCTCCAGTTTGTAAATAAAATCCATAATTATCTTTTGTTGGAAAAGGAAAGCCACTTGGTCCAATAGTAGTTGGTTTTGGTCTTGGTTTTCCAAAGCCTGTGTAAAAATTAAATGCATCCAATAACATGAAGGCGCCGTTGTGGTGGAAATCGTCTCCTATAAACCACTCACTTACCGGTGCTTGGGGGCTAACTGCTTTTATTGCAGGATGATTGCTATGTGCGGCCATATTTGCATAGAAGCCCGGATAAGAAGTACCAAATACACCTACATTTCCATTGTTATTAGGGATATTTTTAACCATCCAATCAATAGCATCATAAGAATCTGAAGCTTCATCAATTTCATTCCCTTTTTTATTAGGATTAAAAGGACGCACATCTTGGAAGACGCCTTCGCTCATCCATCTTCCTCTTACATCTTGAATCACATAAATATATTTTTCTTTGAAAAAATATTTTCTTGGATAGCCCTTACTCCAGACCTGCGCAAAATTTGATTCTCCATAGGGTGCGCAGGAATAAGGGGTTCTTTGAAGTAAAATGGGATGCATTTCTGATGCATCTTTCGGAGCGTATATGGTGGTGAATAATTTTACTCCATCACGCATTGGTATCATCACTTCTTTCTTGGTATAGTTGTTAACCACCCAAGTAGAGTCAATATCTTGAGCGACAGCGCAAAATGGTATTACAAATAGTAAAATGAATATTTTTCTCATTGATTTTATTTTAAAAGACTTCCGTAAATAATATTTTCAATTTTTCCTCTCAAATCATCATGTGAATTAGGAGTATGTTGTGTCATAATCAACACAATTAAATTTTCTTTAGGATCCCCCCAATAATTTGTTCCATAATAACCACCCCAAGAAAAAGATCCAGCACTTCTTAAATTTCTTTCAGCACTTTTTGCAGATGTAACAGAAAATCCTAAGCTAAAATGATCTTCACCTTCTTTTTGAAAATCTACTTGACGTCCTAACATTACTTCTACTGTTCTTGGACTTAATATTTGATGCCCATTATACTTGCCCTTATTTAATAACATATCTAAAAAGATTGCATAATCAAAAGCTGTTGATGACAATCCAGCCCCTCCAGAAAAATAGGATTTGCTTTTTAGAGGATAATCTGAATTGATCTTTCTATAATTTTCAGGCCATTCTATTATTTCTTTTTGCTCGTTCTCTGTGTATACTGTTGGCATTCTATTTGCTTTAGAAGCAGGCACATTGAAATAAGTATCTTTCATGCCCATTGGCTCAAAAATGTATTTATTAAAGTAAGCCTCTAAACTCATGCCGCTCACTACTTCTACAATAGCACCTAATAAATCGCTATTTAAACCATAAGTAAATTGTGTTCCAGGTTGATGTGCTAAAGGCAATTTGCCAAGAGCAGTCATTCGTTCTACTAAGTTTGCATCAAAATATCCAAGACCTGAAGGTATGCCTGCTTTATTATAGATAGCACTCATTTTAGATGACCCAATATCTGTATAATCAATTCCAGAACTGTGTGTCAATAAATCTCTTATAGTGATTTCTCTTTTTGCCTCCACAGTATTGTAGGTTGTATCTTTCGCATTGTACTCGTTTATAACTTTTGGATTCTTATAGCTTGGAATAAATGTAGAAACATTATTATCTAATCCCAATTTACCTTGTTCATATAATTGCATAATAGCCAAACTTGTAATAGCTTTAGTTTGACTCATAATTCGGTATAATGCATCTGCTGCCATTGGCTTTTTTGTTTTCTCATCAGCATAGCCCAATCCTTTATAATATACAACCTGATGATCTTTCACAACAATCACTGAGCCTCCAATTAGCCATCTGTTTTTTACATATGTATTAACGACACTATCTATTTGGGATAGTTTTGAGGCACTAATTTTTGGATTAGTTTGTACAGTTGGGTGGAGTACTTGCGCATTGCTTATTATAGCAGTTAAGCATAGTACAACTAGAAAGATTTTTTTCATATAGCAATTATTGGTTTTTTAATTTTGTGGTGGGAACCATGTTCCAAATTTGGTTAAGTCTACATTACCTCCTGAAAGTATAATGCCTACTTTTTTTCCTTGAAACATTTCTTTATTTCTAATGGCCGCTGCCAATGGTACAACGCAGCTAGGCTCTACAATTATTTTCATTCTTTCATATACTAATCTTAATGCTGCTTTTATTTCGTCGTCTGAAACTAGCAATATCTCTGTAACATGTTCTTTAATAATGGCTAAAGTTCTTTCAGAAAGTGTTGTCATTAGTCCATCTGCAATAGTATTAATAAAAGGTGCTTTTTCTACTTTCCCAGATTTGACACTCAAAATGGCGTCTGCTGCGCCTTCTGGCTCTCCACCATACACTTTCATTGAAGGCTTATAATAATGGGCTCCTAGGCAAGTTCCAGACAATAAGCCACCTCCGCCTACAGGTGTAATGACTGCGTCTAATTGTGGAACTTCTTCTAACAACTCTTTTACACAGGTTGCTTGTCCTGTAATGACTCTGTCGTCATCGTAAGGGTGAATGAATTCGGCGCCTGTTCTATTCACTACTTCTTGTAAAGCAGTTTCTCTTGCTATTTGATTGGCTTCGCATATGATTACTTCTGCCCCATATCCTCTCACTGCATCCACTTTTACCTGAGGGGAAGATTTTGGCATAATAATGAAAGCTTTAATACCCAACATTTTAGCAGCATATGCTAAAGCCTGTGCATGATTTCCAGATGAATGTGTTGCTACTCCGTTTTTTAATTGTGCAGCGTCTAAACTTAAACTTGCGTTCATTCCGCCTCTAATTTTAAAAGCGCCAATTTTTTGAAAATTCTCACATTTAAAATAGAACTGAATGCCAAACATTTCATCAATGCTTTTATTGGTCATCACTGGAGTATGATGAATATAGCTGTCAATTCTTTCGGCTGCTTTTTCAATAGCCTCTTTGGTTATTTGCATAGTATTCTTTTTCAATAATGAATAGGATCAATAAGAGACCATGAATTTAACAATAAATGGTTATATTTAGTATTCCAACGATTGACCAAAGCTTAGTCTATGAAAAGTAATGTATTTTCAGCGCAAGAGATTGCCAAGTACCATCAAGACGGTTATTTGATTGTAAAAAATTTCTGTTCCAAACAAGAAATAGATAAAATGTATGCTACTGCATTGCAAGATGATGCTATGTCTAAAAACGCATTGGATTTGAATGACCAAACTGGAAAGAAAACCAAATTATCTTTATGGTTTACGCCGGGCAATGACATTTTTGGTTATTTAACCAGAAGTGAGCGAATGGTAAGCAGAGTAGGGCAATTATTGGACAGTGAGGCGCCTGTTTGTCATTTTCATTCTAAGCTTATGCAAAAAGAGCCTAAAGTGGGCGGAGCTTGGGAATGGCACCAAGATTATGGTTATTGGTACAAAAACCAATTCATGTTCCCGGATCTATTAATTAGTGTAATGGTGGCGCTTACGCCAGCTAGTAAAAAAAATGGATGCATTCAGGTTATTAAAGGCTCTCATAAATTAGGCAGGGTAAATCATGGTTTTGCAGGGGAACAAGTAGGTGCTGATATGACCATGGTGAATAATGCTTTAGAAACCATGGAGCTGGTGTATGTTGAAATTGAACCAGGTGATGCCTTATTCTTTCATAGTAATATTTTACATAGATCTGCAGCCAATGAATCAGATCATCCAAGATGGTCGATTATCTCTTGCTACTCTTCACAATCTAATTTAGCATATAACGAAACTTCCACTTCTTGGAAAACACCTGTACATATTGTACCAGATGATGCTATATTAAATTGGGAGGCAGAGAGTTTAAGTTCAGCAGATTTTTTAAAGAAAGAAAATGATCCTGCATTGAAAGAAACTGGCTGGGAAAATAAATAATTTATGTTGTTATTAGGAATAGATATTGGCACATCGTCCATTAAAGTAGCTGTTGTAGATGCAGCGAGTAGCAATACTTTAGTGACGGTGCAGTATCCGGAAACGGAAACGCCCATCACTGCGATGAAGCCTAATTGGGCTGAACAAAATCCGGAAACATGGTGGGAACATACTCAAGCGGCTATCTTAAAAGCACATGCAACAAGAAAGTATGATCCATCAAAAATTAGTGCCATAGGAATTGCTTATCAAATGCATGGTCTTGTAATGGTAGATAAAGAGCAAAGGGTTTTAAGAGATAGTATTATTTGGTGTGATAGCAGAGCAGTAGATATAGGCAACAAAGCATTTAAAGATATTGGCGAAGAAAAGTCATTGAGTCATTTATTAAATTCTCCTGGAAATTTCACCGCTTCTAAACTAGCTTGGGTAAAAGAAAATGAGCCAGCTATTTTTGAAAAAATAGATAAGATCATGTTGCCGGGAGATTTTATTGCAATGAAATTATCCGGCAATATCACTACAAGTATTGCTGCTTTATCTGAGGGAATTTTTTGGGATTTCAAAAACAAAGAAATCTCTAAAGATGTTTTAAATTATTTTGGCTTTAGTAATTCAATTTTTCCTTCAATACAAGATGTATTCAGTGTGCATGGTAATGTTCTAACAACTATTGCAACTGCATTAAACTTACAAGCAGGTATTCCAATTGCTTATAAAGCGGGGGATCAACCTAATAATGCCCTTTCTTTAAATGTATTTGATCCAGGAGAAGTTGCAGCTACTGCAGGAACAAGCGGCGTAATTTATGGAGTAGGGAGTTCGCTTAATTTCGATAAAGCATCTAGGATAAATCAGTTTGCACATGTTAATTATACAACTGAAGAAGATAGGTTAGGCATGTTATTGTGCATTAACGGTACAGGAATAATGAATAGTTGGGCAAAAAAATACATTGGTGCAAATGTAGATTACGATGCCATGAATCAGGCTGCATCAGCAATTGCAATTGGATCGGAAGGGCTTCAGGTGCTTCCATTTGGTAATGGGGCCGAAAGAATATTTAATAATAAAATTATTGGAGCACAATTATTAAATATTGATTTAAATAAACATACATCTGCACATATTTATAGAGCTATTCAAGAAGGGATTGCTTATGCATTTAGATATGGATTGGATATAATGCGTGAAAATGGCATTCAGCCTGCCGTGATTAAAGCAGGCAATGCAAACATGTTTAAAAGTAAAGTATTTGTAGAAGCATTTGTAAATACTTTAAATACGCCTGTAGAATTATATGATGTAGATGGTAGCGTAGGTGCTGCTAAAGGTGGAGGAATAGGTGCTGGCATGTATAACTCTGTAAAGGAGGCTTTTGCTGCATTTAAGCCTATTCAAACAATTACGCCTACTATCCATCAGCAGTATGATAAACAATATCAAGAGTGGATTAAAACGCTTCAACAATTTATTTAAATAACATTTCAATAAAACTTTTCTTATGTCAGTATTAGTTGGTAACAAAGAATTTTTTAAAGGTATTGGTAAGATCACTTACGAAGGCTTAGCATCTACAAATCCTTTAGCCTATAGATGGTATGATGAAAACAAAATTGTTGCAGGCAAGCCAATGAAAGATTGGTTAAGATTTGCAGTAGCTTATTGGCATAGTTTCTGTGGAAATGGCTCTGATCCTTTTGGAGGTCCTTCGCAAATACATCCATGGGATGAAAAATCAGATCCAATTGAAAGAGCAAAAGATAAAGCTGATGCCGCATTTGAGTTCATTACCAAAATGGGTATGCCATATTATTGTTTTCATGATATTGATGTAGTGGATTACACGAACGATATAATGGATAACGAAAAACGTTTACAAGCCATGACTGCTTACTTACTTGATAAGCAAAAAGCATGTGGTGTAAAATTATTATGGGGCACAGCCAATGTGTTTAGTCATAGAAGATATATGAATGGCGCTTCTACTAATCCTGATTTTCATGTACTGGCACATGCTGGTGCACAGGTTAAAGCAGCTATGGATGCTACTATTGCTTTGGGTGGAGAAAATTATGTTTTCTGGGGTGGAAGAGAAGGATATATGAGTTTATTAAATACTAATATGAAGCGAGAGAAAGAGCATCTTGCAAAATTCTTGCATACCGCAAAAGATTATGCAAGAAAAAATGGATTTAAAGGGACTTTCTTTATTGAGCCTAAACCTTGTGAGCCAACAAAGCATCAGTATGATTATGATAGCGAAACGGTGATTGGCTTTTTACGTCAATACGATTTATTGAATGATTTTAAATTAAATATCGAAGTGAATCATGCTACACTTGCTGGACACACATTTCAACATGAATTACAAGTAGCTGCAGACGCAGGAATGTTAGGCAGTATGGATGCCAATAGGGGTGATTATCAAAATGGATGGGATACAGATCAGTTTCCAACTAATTTGAATGAATTAACAGAGTCCATGTTAATTATTATGGAAGCAGGAGGTTTTCAAGGTGGAGGAATAAACTTTGATGCTAAAATAAGAAGAAACTCTACTGATCCTGCTGATTTATTCCATGCACATATTGGTGGGGTAGACAGCTTTGCAAGATCTTTGATTACTGCTGAAGCTATTTTGCTAAAATCTGAATATAAAAATATTCGTAAAAATAGATACGCTTCTTTCGACAATGGAAAAGGTAAATCTTTTGAAAACGGCGAACTTTCTTTAGAAGATTTAAGAACTTATGCAATTGAAAAAGGAGAGCCTGCTACAATTAGTGGACAACAGGAATATCTAGAAAATATCATTAATAATTTTATCTAGGTAGTTTAGTTGAATTGTCTTTTTATTTCATAACTTGACGCATGCAAACTGTCAAAAAGCTAGGCTTGTGGACTAGTACATCTTTGGTATTAGGTAATATGATTGGAGCCGGTGTTTTTATGATGCCATCTACTTTAGCAAGTTTTGGAGGCATAAGTATCATTGGATGGGTTGCATCTTCTATAGGAGCTTTTTTATTGGCTAAAATTTTTGCGCATCTTAGCAAGATGATGCCAGGATCTGATGGAGGTCCTTATGCTTATTCTAAAACAGTATTAGGAGACTTTGCTGGATTTTTGGTTGCATGGGGTTATTTGATTTCTGTTTGGTGTACGAATGCTGCCATCACTGTTTCTTTTATTAGTGCATTGAGTACATTTTTTCCAGCTCTTGCAACTAATTCTTTATTAGCTGTATTTACAGGACTCGCAACCATTTGGATACTAACTTGGATTAATACTCTTGGAGTACTCACTTCCGGTAAATTACAATTAATTACTACTATTTTAAAAGTAGTACCTATTTTTTTAGTGGGTATTGTAGGATTATTTTTTATTCGATGGAATAATTTTTTACCCTTTAATGCTAGTGGAACATCTACATTGTCTGCTATCACTGCAACAACAACTCTTACTTTTTTTGCATTCTTAGGAATAGAGTGTGCAACCATTCCATCTGGTAGTGTAGAAAATCCAGAAAAAACAATTGCAAGGGCTACATTGTTGGGAACATTGATTGCAACTATTGTATATATTTTAAGTACAATTAGCATCATGGGTATGATACCAGCAGACCAACTAAAAACCACTGTAACGCCTTTTGCCGATGCAGCAACTTTAATTTGGGGCGCTGGTGCAAAGTATTGGGTTAGCGCTGGAGTAGCTATTGCTGCATTTGGGGCGCTCAACGGATATATTTTAATTCAAGGTCAATTGCCTGCAGCCATTGCTACTGATCAGTTATTCCCTAAAATTTTTGCAAAACGAAATAGCAAAGGGGTGCCAGCTATCGGAGTAGCTATTTCAAGTGTGATTGTTTCTTTATTTATGATCATGAATTATACAAAGGGATTAGTAGATCAATTTAAATTCTTGATTCTATTAACTACACTGACAGTTTTAATTCCCTATTTATTTTCCACAGCTGCTTATATTATTTTTAGATTAAAAGAAGCAAAACTTACAAAGTGGGTAAGGTATTCTGCTATTGTATTAGCCTCTCTTGCCTTCTTGTTTTTTATGTGGATGATTATAGGATCAGGTCAAGAAATAGTATATTGGGGCTTTGTATTATGTATGTCGTCTATCCCTGTGTATGTATTAGGAGTGGTGAAAAGAAATCAACAAAACAATTAAATTATTTATAATGAGCGCGCATTCTGAAAGTGGAAAATTAAAGTCTGTATTTATTAAGAGAGCTAAAGATGCATTTATTGATTATGCACATGTTTCTAAACACTGGGAGTCATTGAATTATTTAGGCAAGCCTGATATTCAAAAAGCATTTAGTGAATATGAAGCCTTTGAACAAGTATTTAAAGATAATGGTACAGAATTATTGTATTTACCTGAAGATGCTTCCGTAAATATGGATTCAATTTATTGTAGAGACGCTGCAATTGCAACTTCAAAAGGCATGATTATTTGTAATATGGGAAAAGAGGGAAGAAAAAACGAGCCCTTAGCCGAGCAAAAAGCTTTTGAGGCGAATGGAATTCCTGTATTAGGAGTAATAACTGCACCGGGAACAATAGAAGGGGGAGATGTTGCATGGTTAGACGAAAAGACATTGGCTGTAGGGCATACTTACAGAACGAACGAAGAGGGCATCCAACAAATAACTGCGATACTAGCTCCGATTGGCGTAGAGGTCATTACTGTTCCTATGCCTCATTATAGAGGTCCTTCAGATGTGTTTCATTTAATGTCTGTTTTAAGCCCGGTAGATAAAAATTTAGCTGTAGTCTATTCTCCATTAATTCCTATTGTGTTCAGAAATGAATTAATCAATAGGGGATTTGAATTAGTAGAAGTTCCTGAAGCAGAATTTGATAGTATGGGTTGTAATGTATTAGCATTATCACCAAGAGTATGCTTAATGGTAAAAGGCAATCCAATCACAAAAGCTAGGTTAGAAAAAGCTGGCTGTAAAGTAATAGAATATGAAGGGGCAGAGATTAGCGTAAAAGGTGGTGGTGGGCCAACTTGTTTGACAAGACCTGTTGAACGCTTATAATTATTTAAGAAGAATAATCAAAACCGATCCAGCAATCATAATGCTTGCTCCAATTAATTTTTTAACTAAGTGCTGTTCATTAAAAAATTGATGACCAAGAATTACTGTCAATAAAATTGATAATTGAAATAATGCCAATGCATATCCCACTGGCATATTGCTTAATGTATAATTGGTTGAAGCAAGCATAATACCTACTGTTACTACCAATAATAAATACTTGATTGCAATGGCCGGATTGATTTTTTTTACTTCATTCTTTAGTGAGACTTTAGTGAATAAAATAAAAAGAAAAGAAAAACTTGCACCAAAAATACTCCATCCAGCAAAAGCAATATGAAGGTTGGAATGTTCGATCACTTTTTTATCCAATACCGCTTGAATACCTGTTAAAATTAAAGCAACAATTCTGTATTGTATGGCTGGTTGCTTCAATAATTTCCATGAAAATTTTTCTTCTGTAGTATCCAATACAAAATAACTCCCCCCAATAATTAATATAACTCCCACGAGACCCCAGTAATTAGGCAATTCCTGCAATATGATAAAAGCAAAGAGTAAGCCCACTATAGATTTATAAGCATTGATCGGTCCCAAAATAGATAAGTCTCCTTTTTCTAATGCTTTAACAATAAAACCATTTCCCAAAGCTCCAGTTATTCCACCGGCAATGGAATATATCCAAAATGTACTGTCCAATGAATGAATGGCATTTCCTGATATAATAAAAAGGCTTATGCCTGCTAGTAAAACATAGGTAGTTAAATTGATAAATAGTGGATGCTGTCCCTTTAAAGTGATTTGCTTTTGCAATACATTAGAAAAAGGATTGACCAAAATCCTGCAAATAACGGCAATGATAGTTAAGCTAAAAATAGATAGCATCAAATGAAGTTATTTTAATTTATTAACTGCAGTTTCAATATCTAATAAAATGCTATCTAATTTTTTTCTATCCATATATACGCCTTTTCTTATCACTCCATTAATAGACTCGGTGTTTTTGATATTTTCAAGAGGGTTCTTGTCTAAAATTAGTAAGTCAGCTTTTTTATTTGTAAGTACTGCTCCATAATCTTTGGATTGATTAAAGAACGCTGGCCCATTTATTATAGAACAGATTAATGCTTGTTGTGGGCTAAGGCCATATTTCACCATGATGGCTAACTCTTGATGCATGCCTAAACCTGGATAATTGAATGAATTCAAATAACCCGCATCAGTTCCTGCTAATATAGTTACACCAGCTTTATAAAGTAATGGAAGCAAACTTGCAGCCGCCTCGAAATTCTTATGTCTAAATTGAATGGCCTCCGCATTGTCATTGGACGCTCTTTTCACTCTCCAGTCGTATGTTCTCTTTAAAGCGGGTCCTAAGTATTTCAAATAGTCATCATTTTGATGGTTATTGATATCTAAATAGGTTGTTACATAACTACCATTAATGGTTGGTACTACTGCAGTGCCATTAGCTGCTAGTGTCTTGAATTTTTGTATTGCAATGACACTATCAAAGCTATTTAAATATAGCTCACTTGCTTCTCTGCTATTAATTTTTCCTATTGCTCTCCAATTGGTGATACTATCTTCATTTGCAGAGGCAGCTCTTTGTAAATACCCAATATGCTCTATAGCAGATAATCCATTTTTCGAAAAAGTTGCCACATTCATTGTTGCTGGAACATGACCTGATACTTTCCAACCTCTTTTTCTCGCTGCAATAATACTATTCAAGAATAAATCTGGAGAAAGAGTATTGTCGGTAATTTTAATAAAATCTACTTTCAATTTTTGTAAAGAATCCAATGCTTTATTTAACTCAACTTCGTTAGCTATTTCTAAATCGCCTGGCCATATTGATTTTATGCCTTCCAGCTTCGGCCCAGAGGTAAAAATAGTTGGCCCAACCAACTCATTATTCTGAATAGCCTTTTTCCATTCTATCACTGCAAGGCTTATGTCTCCTGCACAGTCCCTAACATGACTAATACCCATTGCAGTATACAATGGAAGTAACATTTTATTTTCTTCTACTAATGTATCTCCTCCAAAATGGACATGCATATCCCAAAGAGAAGGCATGATATATTTTCCTTTTGCAACAACTCTTTGCTTTGCGCTTAACTTTTTGTTTAAATTATTACTGCTACCCGTAGCAATGATTTTGTCCTTTTTTATATAGACGGCTTGGTCAACAAGTATCTTATTATTTACCACATCAACTATGTTGACATGATCAATGACTAAATCAACTTGCTTTACTTGTGCATCTGCATCTGACAGTCTTAGCAAAAGACCCGCAATAATGATAATTTTTTTCATAATATTTATTTTCTCCAATCCCATAATACAATATCCCACCCAGTGCCTACTTGTTCAATTACGCCAATTGTTTCGAATCCAGTTTTTTTATGTGCTTTAATTGAACGAGGGTTGGCTTGAGAAATATCTGTCACTAAATATTGGTATTGTGAAGAGAAATTCTCTTTATAATAATTGTACATTGCTTGAACCAAACCTTGTCCGCGATGTGTTTTGCCAACACATAATTGCCCTACTAAAATGTAAGAAACTTCTTTAAGTTGCTTTTCATTGAATGATAAATTATCTACTGTATTGAATAAATGATCAATCTCTTCGTGTTCTCCAATCACAGTTTTATCTGTAACTATCACATATCCTACTACTTCGTCTCCTTCTTTTGCAATGATGGAGGCGTGAGATTGATGCATTTTTTGAAGCAATTCGATACTATATTCAGATGTTACAAACCCTTCCTTCATGGCTTCTTCTTCTCCAATTAATTTTCTAAGATTGACATTTTGTAATGCTTTCAATTTATTTAATTCTTCTTCGGTTTTAACTTGGGTAATGACTACCATAAATTACAATTTGGACATTTTATTAAAATAATTATATAAAGCAAATTTTGCTCCAATTTTAAATTTCGAAGAATAGATACTGTTTGGGCCTGAGCTAAAATACGCTGCAATGCTTGCTATTCCTATATAAACTCCTGCTTTAAGTCCAAACAGCTCTATGCCTAAAATAATAGATGTAATAATGCAATGCGTTGCACCAGCAAAGACCCCAACCAATCCCATGGCAGCTAATAAAGCAAATGGCAGTGGGATATAAACCATTATAATACTGCCAAGAGTAGCTCCAATAAAAAATAAAGGAGTTACTTCGCCACCCTTAAATCCGGCGCTTAGGGTAAAGCTGGTGAGTAATAGTTTGATGATAAAATCATAATTGCCTGCAGGTGTTTCAAATGCACCTTGTATACTTGGCAAGCCTAAGCCGATATATTTTGAAGTACCTAATAAAAATATAATCAATACAATTATGGTGCCTCCAATGAATGGTCTTAATGGCCTGTAGTTGATCTTATGAAAAATACTTTCAAAAAATTTATTACTTAAGGAAAATAATAATGCAGCAATACCAAAAAATATACCTGCTAATAAAGACCATAAAGTATTTTGAAAAGATAAGTTTGGTGTTAATCTTACTATGTATATGCTATGTTCAATATTCCATTGCAAGCAAATAAAATGGGCCATATATGCAGCCACAAAACTAGGAATCACAGATTGCCATCTTATAAATTTAAAACCCATCATTTCAAGAGCAAAACAGCGCCAGCAAAAGGAGTTCCGAAAACTGCTGCAAAACCTGCGCTAACACCCATTATGATGATGGTTTTTCGTTCTTCTTTTTCTAAGTTGAACCATTTTGTAAACGGTGTGGCAATTGCTCCTCCCATTTGAACAGCTGTTCCCTCTCTTCCCGCAGACCCACCTGATAAATGCGTTAAAATAGTTCCAATAAAAACCAATGGGGCCATTTTAAGTGGAATTGTTTTTTGCATTTCATGGTGGGATTCAATAATTATATTATTCCCTTTATTGGCGTCTTCTCCATAAAGATGGTATATATATCCAATGATTAATCCAGTAATTGGCAATGAAAATATAATCCATTGATTCGTTTCTCTAAATTTTGTTACAAAATCTAGTGAATGCAAAAAAAATGCAGTGATAGAACCCACGAGACCACTAATCAATAAACAAATCATCAGCCATTTAAAAAACTGGTTCAATTGTTTAATTAATGAAGAATTCTCTGTCATTAGTTATTTCTTAAAAAAGGGCTTCAATAATAAAACCAGAGCAATAATGACCCAGATAATATTAACAACCATCGATGGGTAGGCCTGATGGAAATATGTATTAATAACAAAAAGAAGGCCGCCAATAATATTCGCCCACATATATGTCTTACTATTGGTCTCAATTTTGCCCCAAAGATTTAACGCATAAGATCCTACAATTAATATGGAGGCCAGCCAGCCTAGGGTTTCAATAATAATCTCTTGCTGACTCATATTTAGATAGTTGTTTGATGTAAATAGTAGTCTAAATTACGTTAAATTCAATATATTCGCAGACATATGCTTCGTAAAATTATAGCAATATTTATGGTGGCTGTTATTGTTACTCAAGTTTTCTCACTTGCGTCTTGGTATTCTATTACAATGAAATACTTAAACGCAGATGATATTACGCTGAACCTTGCCATAGCTTTAATGGATGAAGAAATTGAAGAAGAGGGTCTTAAAGTGGTTAATTACCATACTTATTCTCAAAACCATATCCAACATATTTTTTCTGAAATTCAGATTAATAAAGAAGTGCAATACATGCATCATGCAAGTGATCTAAAAGATGGTTTTATTTCTATACTATACACTCCGCCCAATTTAGCGTAGTTCTTCTACTAACATTTTACTTACTTAAATTTTTCATTATGTCTACTAGACTAAATGCAGAATTGGGAGAAAATGTAAATGATGCTATACATCAACTAAAGCATTATTTACCCTCTCAATCGCCCATAAAAGACTTCATACATCACAATTCTTTACATGCTTTTCAAGATCAAAAATTCTTCGAAGGAATTTTTCATGCTAGAAATATTTTTGGATATAATGTTACCTTAAGTATTGATGAGTTCAGGGATCTATATAATTCTGGAAGAATCAAGCACGAGATTCTAGTTAAACAAATTGAAGATGCCAAAGGGAAAGAGAATGTTCGTGAATGGCTTGATAAGATGTTGAATAAAGAGCATGATTTTAATATTCAACATCAAATTGGCAGAACAAGGCAATTTTGGAAAAATTTATATAAAATAGATCTAGACAATAAAGTACATCCCATTTTATTTAGAGTAGTTTGTGCTTATCTTGATCAGGGAATTTCTTTATGGAATTTTCCAATGAATGAAAATAATTTCTTAGATAATTTAAGACATATTGAATCCAATAGTTATACAAGTTTTTTCAAAGAACAAAGAGCCAAAGATTTATTATTAAACAATAGTTGCACCATTAATGATTTATTGCATTTATTGGTAGGCGAAGAGAAATGGCATTATACCTATTTATTTGATCAACAATTTGCACATAGAGGATGGTCTGGAATGGTTGCCAATATTGAGCACAATCCATCTGGACTCCTTTTAGATAGAAAAATAACTTTAACAGATTTTATATTCTTTGAATTATTGTTAGAAATAGACGCTTTGGATCATCAGTTTGGAGAGTCTTGGCAACCTCTAACTTCTAAAATTGACCAAAATGAATTGATAACCCTATTCGATAAAAAACCTTTTGCGGAAACAGATGAAATTTTAATGTTATTTCAAGAAGCTTTTGAGTGGAGTTATTATGATCCAATTTTGTTTGGAATTCAACATGCTGAGAAAAAAAATGAACAATCCAATGCGCAATTTCAAGCTGTTTTTTGTATTGACGAAAGAGAGTGCTCTATAAGAAGACATCTAGAAAAAGTAGGTGACCCATGTGCTACATATGGTGCACCTGGTTTTTTTGGAGTAGAATTTTACTTTCAACCATCAGGTGGACAATTTTATGAAAAACTTTGTCCTGCACCTGTTACACCGAAGTATTTAATCAAAGAAGCAGATCCACTTAAAGCAAAAGAGCATTCAATTTTATATAATAAGCTTGCACATACTTATTTTGGAGGACTTCTATTTAGTTTTATTGGAGGTTTCGTTTCATTTGTAGAGTTGTTTAAAAACCTGTTATTTCCTTCAAAAGCACCTGCAATTTCTGATGCTTTTAGTCATGTTGGGCAGATCAGTAATTTACATATTGAATACAATGCAGAAAATGCTAGTGAAAATAACCTTCAATTGGGTTTCACTATAGAAGAAATGACTACTAGAGTATTTAATCAATTAACTAATATTAGTTTAACTAAAGAATTTGCTCCAATTATATACATGGTTGCACATGGATCAAGTAGTGCAAATAATCCACATCATGGTGCTCACGATTGCGGCGCTTGTAGTGGAAGGCCTGGTTCTGTGAATGCAAGGGTATTTTCTTTCATGGCCAATCATCCTAAAGTAAGAATAGCATTAGCAGATAGAGGTATTCATATTCCTGTTACAACTAAATTCATTGGAGCTTTACATGATACTGCTGCCGATCAAATTCAGTTTTATGATTTAAATGAATTAAATGCGAGTGAAAAGTTAATGCATGATAAATTTTCATCTTTATTTGAAGACGCCTTGGATTTAAATGCTAAAGAAAGGTCTAGAAGATTTGCTTCTATAGATACCAATATGCCTATTAAGGATATTCGAAAGGCGATTGCAAAAAGATCGGTTTCTTTATTTGAGCCTAGACCTGAATTAGGACATGGGTCTAATGCGCTTTGTATTATTGGAAGAAGATCTATCAGTCAACAAGTTTTTTTGGATAGAAGAGCTTTCTTAAACTCGTATGATTACAACACAGACCCTAATGGGGAGATTTTGATGAATGTTATAAGTCCAATTGGTCCTGTATGCGGAGGAATTAATTTAGAATATTACTTTTCTAGAATTGATAATCATAAATTAGGCGCAGGTACCAAATTGCCTCATAATGTAATGGGTTTAATAGGGGTTGCAAACAGTAGCGATGGCGATCTAAGACCTGGATTGCCACTGCAAATGATTGAGGTGCATGATCCAATAAGGTTATTAGTAATTGTAGAACATAAACCTGAAATAGTGGAGAAGGTACTAAAATCTAATCAGGCTATTTATGATTGGTATGCAAAGGAGTGGATTCATTTAGTAGTATTGAATCCGTCAGACAATCAATTGTTTTATTTTAAAAACGATCATTTTGTTTTATATCAGCCATTAGATGTTGTAATACCTGTAGCAAATAGTATTGATGCTTTATTTGAAAATGCTCCACAAATGAGTGCCTTTGAAATTAATAATGCAACAAAAGAAAATTTACCAATCCACT
Organism: Bacteroidota bacterium; assembly: GCA_046046935.1. Lineage (GTDB taxonomy): Bacteria > Bacteroidota > Bacteroidia > Chitinophagales > Chitinophagaceae > Sediminibacterium. The sequence continues at coordinate 58,577 of JBJOIU010000002.1, read as the reverse complement.
ATTTAAAATCTTAAGATGAATCAATATTTACCGATATTAATCATTGTCCCACTTATAGGATATCTATTGAGCTTAGTCATTAATAAAATAAATGAAAAAGCTATTGCTTTTGTGGCAATTGCTAGTTCTGCACTACAGTTTTTGTTGATACTTATAAGTATTGTACTTTTTGAAACAAATAAGGGCAATTCCTATTTTTTAAAGTTATTTACGTTATTGAAAACGCCAGAATTTGATTTCTACATTGCACTTATACTAGATAAAACTTCTCTTGTATTTTTATTTGTTGGTGCTATTCTTACATTTCTAGTATCTCTATATAGTAAATTCTATATCCATAGAGAAGACGGATTTAAAAGATTTTTTAATAATATTCAACTCTTTTTTCTAGGCTATAATATTGTTGTTATTGCAGGAAATTTTGAAACCTTATTCCTTGGCTGGGAAATGATCGGCATCACTTCATTTTTATTGATCTCGTTTTATAAGAATAGATACCTGCCTATTAAAAACGCCATGAAGGTGGTCTCGTTATATAGACTTGGTGATATTTTTCTGATTATTGCAATGTGGTTATCACACCATTTATGGCATGCCAATATTTCTTTTGATCAGTTTAGTAATATTAATTGGTTAACTGATAGCGTAAAAGGACATGAACTATTATTACTGCTTATTTGTATTGCCATCATCATTGGGGCAGCTGTAAAGTCTGCCATGTATCCATTTTCTTCTTGGGTAGCAAGAGCAATGGAAGGTCCTTCAAGCTCTAGTGCCATTTTCTATGGATCCCTTTCTATTCATTTAGGCGTTTTCTTATTATTAAGAACTGCCCCTTTATGGGAAAGTTTGATTGCCATTAAAATAATTATTATCCTTCTCGGAGCAATAACAAGCTTTATTTGTAATTCAATTGCGAAATCTCAACCAACAGTTAAAACACAGATCGGGTATGCTTCTATTACGCAAATTGGTATTATTTTTATTGAAGTGGCTTTAGGTTGGTATGATCTAGCGCTATTGCATTTCATGGGCAATGCCTTTTTAAGGACCTATCAAATATTAGTATCTCCTTCGGTTTTGCACTATCAGATACATAATCAATTATTTTCAACGCCTGTAAAGCCTAGAGCATCTAATTCTAAATTATTAAACTCTTTATATATGTTATCTATAAAAGAGTATAATATGGATGCAACACTATTCAACTATTTCTGGATGCCTTTCAAAAAGCTTAGTAATATTTTTGTATATTTTAATAACAAATTATTCTATATTTTAATTGTATTATTTTTTATCACTGGAGTAATATTGGATATCAATACTTTTAGGTTTCACCCCTATTTACTTGAATTTTTTGTATATAGCTTTGCTTTATTGGCGCTTATTGTAATTCTAATTTCTTTTACAGAAAGAGTTTCTAGTATCAAGGTTTGGTTGAATGTAGTTTTGGGACATTTATTTATTATGATGAGTGTTTCTTTAAATAGCCATATTCAATTAAAATATGTTTTATTATACTTGAGTAGTATTTTGTTTTTTGGTTTAATAGGCTTTATTGCATTAAATAAATTAAAAGATAATACTAATACTATATCGCTTGACCAATATCATGGTAATAATCAAATACATCCAAGACTTTCTATTACCTTTTTAATAGCATGTCTAGGTTTGATTGGATTCCCTATTTCACCACTATATATTGGTATTGATTTAATGCTTACTTATATAGAAAGTCATGAATATATCATTATGGTATTTGTTGGCCTGTCTCTAATATTTATCGAAATTTCTTTATTAAGAGTATATTCAAGATTATTTTGTGGAATTCCTTCAATTTCTAATCAACCAGTTGCTTTTAAATCTTCTTAATACATCTTTCAAACAACTTCTTTAACTTTAATACAATTTAATAGATATGAACAAAAGTAAAAATTTAGGCTCCTTCTCTTTAAAATATTTAAAAGAAGATTTGCCTGCCGGTTTGGTAGTTTTTTTAGTGGCCTTGCCATTGTGTTTGGGCATAGCCCTTGCATCCGGGGCTCCCTTATTTTCCGGAATTATATCTGGAATAATTGGAGGAATTGTAGTTGCTACTGTTAGTGGTTCTGCTTTAAGTGTAACAGGACCAGCTGCGGGTTTGACTGTAATTGTACTTAATGGAATTACAGATCTAGGTAGCTTCGATTTATTTTTATTAGCAGTAGTAATAGCGGGCTTATTACAAATTATTCTTGGCTTTTTAAAAGCAGGTGTAATTGGATATTATTTTCCTTCCAGCGTCATCAAAGGAATGTTAGCTGCTATTGGTATTATATTAATACTTAAACAGGCTCCTTTAGCCATTGGTTACGATAAAACTACAGGCACTCAGTTTCAAATGGGGTCCATCATTATCGCAAGTATCTCTATTGGTATTATTTTATTATGGGATATCAAAGCGCTAAAAAAATATTTGTTCTTCAAATTTGTGCCAGGTGCTTTAATTGCAGTTATTGTTGGCGTTGTATTAAATACAATTTTCGCCCATCATCATCCAGACTGGGTTTTATCTTCTAATCAATTAGTTAAATTACCAGTATCTGATTCTTTTGATGGTTTTTTAAATCAGTTTACATTTCCCAATTTTGGTGGCCTGACAAATTATAAAGTTTATGTTCTTGCATTTACTATAGCTATTATTGCGAGTTTAGAAACCTTATTAAGTACAGAAGCTGCAGATAAGCTAGATCCAAATAAAAGAATCACTCCGACTAACCTAGAATTAAAAGCACAAGGTATCGGTAATTTATTGTCAGGATTAATTGGTGGCCTACCAATGACTGCAGTAATTGTAAGAACATCTGCCAATGTAAATGCTGGCGGAAGAACCAAAGTTTCTGCAATTGTGCATGGAATATTGTTATTACTTAGCGTGGCTTTTTTAGCTGCTATCTTAAACAAAATTCCCCTTGCTTGCCTTGCTGCGGTCCTATTGATTGTTGGGTATAAGTTGGCAAAAATTTCATTATTTAAAGAAATGTATAAATTAGGTTGGGAACAATTTGTCCCTTTTATTGTTACTGTAGTAGCCATTCAATTTAGCGATCTATTAAAAGGAATTGCTTTGGGCATGTTGGTAGCCATTTTTTATATTTTGAGAACGAACTATAGAAGAGATTATGAGTTCCATTATGATAAAACAGAGGGCGATTCGAATAAAGTGAAATTGGTTTTATTAGAGCATGTAACTTTCATTAATAAGGGGAGCATTGCTAATAAATTAGCAAGTTTGGAAGATGGCACTACAATAGAAATTAACGCTTCTAAAGCTCATTATATAGATCTAGATGTCATAGAGATTATTTATGATTTTGAAGCAAATGCGCAATTTAGAAATATCAACGTGAATTTAGTAAACATGCCAAAAAGAGTTGCTGTTAGTGGACATTAAAAATTTAAAAAGACAATAAAATGGAAAAATCATACTTACGTTTATTAGAGAATAATAAAAGCTGGGTAAAAGAGCAATTGGATTTAGATCCTAATTTTTTTGAAAACTTATCAAAAGGCCAAACTCCAGAATATTTATGGATTGGTTGCTCGGATAGTAGGGTGCCTGCAAATCAAATCACAGGTACAGAGCCTGGGGAAGTATTTGTACATAGAAATATAGCAAATATGGTGGTGCACAGTGATATGAATATGTTAAGTGTTTTATCTTATGCTGTAGATGTTTTGAAGGTGAAACATATAATAGTTTGTGGCCATTATGGTTGTGGAGGTGTACTAGCTGCAATGAAGAATCAACAATTCGGGTTAATTGATAACTGGCTAAGACATATAAAAGACGTATATCGCTATCATCATGTTGAATTAGATGCAATTGCCGATGAGAATGAAAGAGCTAAAAGATTCGTTGAAGTCAATGTGCAAGAGCAGGTACACGATTTAGGTAAAACAAGTATAGTACAGAACGCTTGGAAAAGAAATCAACCCTTACATATTCATGGTTGGGTATATGATATACATGATGGGATTATTGACGATTTAGGAGTGACTTTTACATGCACAAAAGATTTACATAGAGTGTATCATTTGGATTAAGATTGTAATTGATTAACAATTTGGTAATACACTGTTCATATTAAGTTGTTTTTTGCATAAAAGATAATATTGTATTCATCTAGTGTTAATATTCAAGTAATATTAACACTAGAACTTTGGGGTATTAAATTAAATACACCGTGAGAAGGATTACTTTATTATTTTTTTTGATTTTATGTAGTATTGGACTAAACGCACAAAAAGCCAAATTATCTGGCAAGGTTACAAATACAAAAAACGAATCATTAATTTCTGTAACTGTTTCATTAAAAGGGGATAGGGCGATTGTATCAAAAACAGATGTAGAAGGTAGATTCTCATTTACGATTGATTTAAACAAGAACTACACGCTTGTTTTAAATTATATCGGATATAAAGAAGCTATCATTTCAAATATTGCTTCTTCCATTATAGGAGAAGAAATAGTAAAAGATGTTTTATTAGAAGAGTCTGGAAAAAAATTAACGGATGTTGTAGTAAATGCAACAAGATCTTCTAATAAAGGAGAAACTATTAATGCATTAATTGCCTATCAAAAAAACACCAATACTGTTGCTTCGGTTATTTCTTCTGAGTCTATAAAAAGAAGTCCAGACAGAAATACTGCAGAAATTTTAAAAAGAACTCCCGGAGCTTCTATTCAAGAAGGAAAGTATATAGTTGTAAGAGGTTTAGCAGATAGATATAATCAGGCTATGTTAAATGGGATCTTACTGACAAGTACAGAGCCAGATAGAAAAACTTTTTCTTTTGACCTGTTTCCATCTCAGATTATTGATAATATAATTATAAATAAAGCCTTTGTGCCTGAACTACCAGGAGAATGGGCCGGAGGTTTAATTCAGGTAAATACAAAGGATATACCCAATAAGAACTTCTTTAATTTACAAGTTTCAACTAGTTACAATACTTTGTCAACTGGGAAGAATTTCTTTAAAGACAAGGGGGGCAAAACAGATTGGTATGGGGTAGATGATGGTACTAGATCATTGCCCGTTGGTTATACTACTAAATCCAATTTTGACACCGCAAGTATCGGATTTAAAACTGCTTTAGGCAAAACCATGTCTAATAATTGGGTACCAGTGAAGACACTTGCAAAACCAAATGCTGCTTTTCAAATGAATGGAGGTTTTTCCGGAACCTTACTTGGAAAGAAAATTGGTGGATTATTTGGAATGAATTTCTCATCTAATCAAAAAATACAAGATAATTTAAATAAACAAAATACACTTGAAAACAATAATTTTTCAACAATATACAAATACGTAGACGAAAAGTACATCCAAGATATTAATATGGGCGCTATTGCCGGAGCGTCAATTTATCTTAATCCTTTAAATAAAGTAAGTTATAAAGCTATTGTAAATGTTAAGTCAAATAACACTTACACATCAAGATTGGGAAATGAATATTCGAGAGGAGATTTAATACAATCGAATCAATTTAATTTCACCCAAAATACATTTTTCACAAACCAATTAAATGGGGAACATAGTTTATCGAAAGTATTTAAATTTAACTGGTACGGAGCGTTTAATATTTTAGATAGCTATAGCCCTGATCAGCGTAGGGTATTATACACTAAATCTGCTACTGGTAACGATCCCTATGTATTGAATATATCTAATTCTTTATCTCAACAATCTGGTAGTAGAATTTACCAAAATTTAAGCGATTATATATATACTGCAGGTGGCGATTTGAGTTATAAAATAGGCCAACAATCATTTAAGGCTGGATATTTATTGCAAATTAAAGACAGATTATATGACGCTAAATTATTTGCTAATTTTTTACCAATAGATAATCCTATTTTAAGAAAACTACCAGCCGATGAGGTTTTTGCACCAGAAAATTTTGGTACAGGTACTGACAATAAATTTGGCTTTGATGCAATCAAGGGTAGAAACTTTAGATATATGGCTAATACTATCTTAAATGCAGGCTATCTCCAGTTTGATAATAAAATTTCCGAAAAACTTAGAGCCGTTTGGGGTTTGCGTATAGAGGATTATGATCAATTGGTTGGAAGCGTTAAAAAATGGGATCCACGGCACACACGTTCTAAAGTAACAGACTTCTTGCCTGGTTTAAATACTACAATTAAAATTGCACAAAACAGCAATTTAAGATTCACTGCATCTCAAACAGTTATTAGACCGGAATTAAGAGAACTTTCTTTCTTAAATATTTTTGATTTCGAGCTAAATGCTTCTGTTCAGGGTAATCCCAATTTGAAGAGAACTAAAATAACCAATACAGATATTAGGTATGAATTATATCCGAGCTCAGGAGAAGTACTTACTATTGGTGTTTTTTATAAAGATTTCATTAACCCAATAGAACAAATATTTAGCGAAGGTGCGGGTGGTGCAAGTACATTTTCTTTTCAAAACGCTAATAAGGCAATTACTTATGGCATGGAATTTGAATTAAGGAAAAAATTAAATAAGTTTTTCATATTCCAGGCAAATGCTTCATTAATTAATAGTAAGATAAAAGATGCTAATTTAAAATTAGACAGACAACTACAAGGTCAGTCACCCTATTTAGTTAATCTGGGTTTATTATATGATATAGCTGAAAAAGGTTTCAATGCTACTTTATTATTTAACCAAATTGGTGAAAGAATTTATTTGGTGGGCGATATGCAGGCAGGATCTGCTTCTCCGGATATATATGAAGCGCCTCGTTCTTTAGTAGATTTTCAAGTAAGTAAAAAGATGATCAATAAAAAGGCAGAATTAAAATTTTCAATTTCAGATTTATTGAACCAGCAACAAACTTTTTATCAAAATTTGACTAGTAATTCCAAATACGAAAAGGCAATTGATGCAGTCCGTTTTGCTAGAAAATTCGGTTCTACGTTTAGTATTTCTTTTAATTACTCTTTATAAAAATTAAAAATCTTTTAAATAAAAAACAATGAAACAATTATTCATTTTATCATTAGCTATTGTAGCTATCATTGGATGTAGAAAAGTTGAAGCGGATGGAGAAAAAGAAATCGTAATAGTAAATCAACCTGTTGCAAATACTGGGGCAACAGCAAATACAATTACATTAAGTGGCAGAATTACAAAAGACACAACTTTGTACGCAAAAGACTTTAATTATTTGTCTGGTATAGTATATGTAACCAAAGGTGTTACTCTAACTATTGAATCTGGAACAAAAGTAATGGGTAAGTATTCTGGCTCTGATGTATCTGCTTTAATTATTTGCCGTGGCGCAAAGATTATTGCAAAAGGCACTGTTGATAAACCAATTATTTTTACTTCTGCATCTGCCAATCCTCAATCTGGTGATTGGGGGGGTATAGTATTGTGTGGAACTGCACCTATCAACACTAGTTTTACTGTAAATGGCTCTTCTGTTCAAGGATTATATCAAGTAGAGGGTGGTATTGATAATGCAAATGGAGATGGGTTAGCTGGCGCAGGTGATGCAGCCTTTCCTATTGTAAATCCAGCAGATAATTCAGGCATATTACAATATGTAAGAATTGAGTATGCGGGTTATGCTTACCAACCGGATAAAGAGATAAACAGTTTAACTATGGCTGCAGTTGGCAATGGCACAACTATTGATCATATTGAAGCTGCATTTGGCAAAGATGATAGTTTTGAATGGTTTGGCGGTACTGTTAATTGCAAATACCTAATTGCTTATAAAGGACAAGATGACGATTTTGATACAGACAATGGCTATAGTGGGTATGTGCAGTTTGGTATAGCCATTCGCGACTCAGCGATAGCAGACATTTCTAAATCTGAAGCATTTGAATCAGATAATAATGCAACTGGAACATCTGCAACTCCAAAAACTACTGCTGTTTTTTCTAATATGACATTAATTGGCCCTAGAGCAACCTTAGATAATAAAGGCAATACATTGTTTTTAGCAGGTGCTCAAATAAGAAGAAATTCTGGAATCTCCATACAGAATTCAATTTTCTTGGGTTGGCCTACTGCATTATTAATTGATGCTGGATTAGGAAATCCAACAGATAAAAATATTGCCGACAGTACAATTCGTTTTAAGAATAATACTTTGGCGGGAAATACAGTTAATGTTAAATATACTGCTAGTGCTAGTACGCCAACTGGCGCAACTGATGCGAGTATTTTAAATTGGGTTTCCAATACAAGTTATCAAAATGCGATTACTACAAATACCATTGATGCAAAACTGATCCAACCATTTAATTATTCAATGTTTGATGCAACACCATACGCAGGTACGACTTCACCTGCAGCAGCTAACTTAACATTAGGAACTGCAGCCTATTTCAACTATGCTAATAATGGGCAATTTATTGATTCAAAACTTCAAGATGCTTTCATTAAAAAAGTAACATTTAGAGGAGCAATTGGCTTAAATGGAGAAGATGCTACTTGGTGGAAAGGTTGGGCAAAGTTTAGCTATTAATTTATAAATAAAATTACCAAGAGATATGCTTGGTAATTTTTTATTCAAAAATCTTTTGTTAACAATAAGTGTCATTTTAATTAATCTTAAGTTTTATGAATACTATTCCTAATTATGTATACAGAAAAGCAACATTGAGCGATATGATGTTCTTTTTTGAATCAATGATTTCTTTAGAAGGTGCTCTTATTGATACATTTGAATTTGAGAATAATTTTAAAGCAAAAATGCTTGATAGCAATTATAATTTATTTGTAATTGAAGACTTGCATAAACCCGTTGGATGCGTTATACTGCAAAAAGTATATAATCTTTCCGACCCAAGCCCTTGGGTGGAAATCTTGGAGTTTTTCATACAACCTAAGTATAGAAAATTGAAAGCAGCGGATTATTTTTATCATACAATAGAAACTATAGTAAGCGAAATGGGGGTATTTAAAATTAAAGTTTCCTGTAAAGTAAACTCTACCATTACCCAGCATTTTTTTACAAAGAGAGGCTATAGAATTCAAAGAAAAATATACAGTAAGTTTGTTCAAACAAAATAAAAACCCGCGATCTGAATCGCGGGTTTTTATTTTATACTTAGAATGTAAAATTATGCGTTAAATGCTTCAGAAACTCCTTTGTGTAAAATTTTACCTGCTCTAATATTTAATCCCTTTGCTAATGCCGGATTTTCTGCTGTGGCCATTTCCCATCCTTTATTCGCAATAGCAATTGCATAAGGCAATGTTGCTTGTGTTAAAGCCCTTGTGCTTGTTTGAGGGACTGCTCCTGGCATATTTGCTACACAGTAATGAATAATATTATCAATTGTGAAAACCGGGTTTTCGTGAGTTGTTGGTTTACAGGTTTCAATACATCCACCCTGATCTACTGCAACATCTACAATTACAGATCCTGCTTCCATTAATTTTAAATCTTCTTTCTTCACCAAGTGAGGTGCTTTTGCGCCATGTAATAATACTGCACCAATTAATAAATCCGTAGTAGGTAATTTATCTTTGATAGCCAATAATGTAGAATATTGCGTAACCACATTTGCTGGCATCACATCCGATAAATATCTTAATCTAGATAAATTGGTATCCATTAATGTTACGTTAGCGCCTAAGCCTGCAGCCATTTTAGCTGCTTGTGTACCTACAATACCACCACCAATGACTAATACTTCTGCTGGTTTCACACCTGGTACACCACCTAATAATTTTCCTTTTCCTCCAAATGGTTTTCCTAAATAATAAGCACCAACATTAATAGCCATTCTTCCAGCTACTTCAGACATAGGCACTAATAATGGTAAAGAACCATCTGCTAATTCTACTGTTTCATAAGCTATACATACAGCATGCGTTTTCATCATTGCTTCCGTTAATTCTTTAGAAGCGGCAAAATGGAAATAAGTAAATAAGATTTGACCAGATTTAATCAAACCATATTCTGCAGCCAATGGCTCTTTTACTTTCACAATCATTTCTGCGATTGCATACACTTCTGCCGCAGTATTTAAAACTTGAGCACCCACTGCTTTATAAGCTTCGTCAGAGAAACCAGACCCCGCTCCAGCATTTGTCTCTATATATACGGTGTGACCATTTCTCACTAAAGCATCAACACCTTCTGGCGTTAAGCCAACTCTATACTCTTGAATCTTGATTTCTTTTGGGCAACCTATAATCATAATTTTGGGTTTTATTTCTCTACAAATTTGGATTAAAAGAAAATATTATTAGTAAAATCAAATTATTCAGTAAAATATTCTTTAAAAATTTAAAATAATCGAAATTATCAGTATTTTAGAGCTGAAAATCATGTTTTAGCAGAAAATATTTCTCTTTTCAATTAAGCATTATGCAATTAGATAGTATTGACAAGTCCATTTTGCGCATTTTACAAAAGGATGCCTTGGCCAAATTAAAAGATATTAGCACTTCAATTAACTTATCCGTTAGTCCTACACATGATAGAATTAAAAGAATGGAAGCAGAAGGGGTGATTCATAATTATGTGGCTTTAATAGATAGAAAAAAAATGGAATTAGGCATGGTCGTATTTTGCCATGTCACCCTAGATAAACAAACTAAAAACAATTTTGCCGAATTTGAGCAAACTATTTTACAATTTGACGAAGTCGTTTCATGCAGTTTGGTGTCTGGTAGTTTTGATTATTACTTAAAAGTAGTCACCAAAGATGTGGAGACTTATAATAAATTTTACCAAGAAAAATTAGCAGTACTACCAATGGTAGCCCATATCAATAGTTTATTTGTGATGGATGAAATTAAAACCACTACTGCTTTACCAATTTAAAATTTCTTTATGTACAATATCTCTTATTTCAAAGCAGACAATCATCAAGAAGTATTGGACTTTATGCAAGCCAATCCATTTGTGACTATTTGCGGAGTTGATGAAAATGGATTTCCAGTGGCTACACATATTCCTGTACTTATTAAAATAGAAAATGAAAGAATTACAATTAGTGGTCATATTATGCGCAAGCAAGATCATAGTAATGCCTTTGAATTAAATAATAATGTACTCATTATATTTTCTGCACCATCTGCTTTTGTTAGTGCCAATTGGTATACACAAAAAAATATGGGAAGTACCTGGAATTATCAGACCGTTCACGCGCGCGGTAAAATGGATATTAAAGACGAAAGTCATTTACGTAAACTTCTTACCGATTTAACGCTGCATTTTGAAAAAGATCCTGAATCCCCAACACAAGTAAAAAACTTATCGGAAGAATACATGCAACAAAACATGAAAGCCATATTCTCATTTGATTTGGTGGTAACAGATTTGCAGCATGTTTTTAAGTTAAGCCAAAACAGAGACGAAGCTTCTCATGCTAATATACGGCATGAATTAAGTAAAGGAGATGCCCCATGTAAGTATATGGCAGCAGCTATGCAGGCTCAATTAAATCCCAAAGATTACCATACAAATCTTTAAAGACTGCAACAGTTCCATACTCTTCAATATGAGGTGCAATGGTAAACTCAACTCCCTTGGAGGTATAATTGTCAAAGTCTCTTTTAAAATTATCCGTGTATAAAAATAAAAACACTCTTCCACCAGTTTGATAGCCAATACATTTTTCTTGTTCTGGTGTTGCTGCTTTCGCAAGTAATAACATGCAGCCATTGTCTGCTCCATTTGGCTGTACCATTACCCATCTTTTTGTTTCTGACAAAACAGTATCTTCTATTAATTTAAATCCTAAGGTATTGGTATAGTAATTAATTGCTTCATCATAATCTCTTACGACAACAGCTATATGTGCCAAAGTTTGTTTCATATTTCAAATGTACAATTATTTGAAAGGTTTGTATATCTTCATACAAGTTTAAACTTTGACAATGGCTATTACAAAAAATCTATTATTCGATTTAGGAAATGTATTGTATGATATTGATTTTGCAAAAATGTATACTGCATTTGAACAATTAGGTATCCCAAATTTTGAAAATCATTTCACTTTAAATAAGTCTGATCAAATATTTTTTGATCTAGAAAAAGGCTTTATCAATGAAGAAGAATTTTGCAAGGGCTTTAATGCATTGTATCATTTAACACTTAGCCATCATCAAATAGTAGAGGCATGGAATGCCTTATTGGTTGGTTATAGGAAAGAGAGTATCGATTGGCTTAAAGAGCATAACACCCAATATGCTAGTTTTTTGTACTCCAATACTAATCAGATACATTACGATTATTTCATCCCTCAGTTTAGCAGAGAAATAGGCGGAAATTTCGAAAATCTCTTCAAAACGCCCTATTATTCTCATAAAATAGGCCAAAGAAAGCCAGATCCGGCCTCTTTTCAGTTTATTTTGGACAAAGAGGGATTAATAGCTGCCGAAACCTTATTTATTGACGATAATGAGCCCAATATTATAGCTGCTGCATCTGTAGGTTTACAGGTATTGTACTTGAAACCAGGCATGCGGGTGGAAAAAGACTTACTAATTAGCTAGTTATTTTTTCTTAACTTCTTCAAAATCAATATATTCTGCGTCTTCTGACTCCACTTTCGGCTTATTCGCCTGGGTTTGTTGTTGACCGTACTGAGCATTATGCTGTTCTTGGGCCTTTCTTGCAGCTTCCTGCATTTGCTCCATATTCTGACGAACAGATTTCACGCCCTTGCTTACTGGTACGACTATTTCAAAGATTACTTTATATAAGAAATAGACTAACAAACCATATAATAACATCTTCATCATGGCACAAAAATACAGCTATAGCCAATAATATTGGGTTATTTCATCCCGTTTTATTACCTTTGTTCCAGAATAAGCAGAGAAATGAAGGGAACGAAGTCGTTCCCTTCTTCTTTTTTAAACATGGAAGTAAACGACTTAAAAGCAAGGGTACTGGAAATTTTGGAACCTCTATTAGCAGAGGAGCCAGATTATTTTTTGGTGTACATTAAAGTAAAGCCAGGTCATATCATTAAGGTATTCTTGGATGGAGACAAAGGTCTTCCTATTGAAAAGTGTATCTATTTTAATAGAAAATTATACAAAGCAATAGAAGAAGCGGCTTGGTTTCCTGAAGGTGATTTTGCTTTAGAAGTTTCTTCTCCAGGAGTGGATGAGCCATTATTGTTTACTAGACAGTACACAAAAAATATTGGCAGAAAAGTAGCGGTGACTTTAAATGACGAGACCGTTAAAGAAGGATTGTTGACCACTGTAGCAGATAAAGATATTATTATCGAGTTTACAGAGGGAAAAGGGAAAAAGGCAGTGACTCAACAATTACTAATACCATTTGAGAATATAAAATCAACTATAGTTCAAATTCAATTTTAACAAATCATCAAGCTCAAAGCTTGAAAAAAAATTATGTTATGGCAAGTATAAATTTGATTGAAGCGTTCCAAGAATTCAAAGACGCAGAAAGCATAGATCGTCCTACGATGATGAAAGTTGTAGAAGATGTATTTAAAACCTTATTAAGAAAAAAGTACGGTAGCGACGAGAATTTTGACGTTATCGTGAACGCTGAAAAAGGTGACTTGGAAATTATCCGTCGTCGTGAAATCAGACCTGATGATGACGTGGATAATCCATTAGCAGAAGTTTCTTATTCTGATGCAATCAAGATAGAGCCTGACTTTGAGATTGGCGAGGAATTATTAGAAGAAGTAAATATTTATGATTTTGGTCGTCGTGCTATTTTGGCTGCAAAGCAAACTTTAGCATCTCGTATTAATGATTTAAAGAAGAATGCTTTAGTTAAAAAGTATTCGGATAGAATTGGTGAAATCATCAATGCAGAGATTTATCAAGTATGGAAGAAAGAAGTATTGTTATTAGATGAAGAAGGTAATGAATTGATCTTGCCTAAGACTGAACAAATCCCTCAAGATTTTTTCAAGAAAGGTGAAAATATTAGAGCGGTAATTGCTAGAGTGGATATGAAAAACAATTCACCAGTAATTATCTTATCAAGAACTAATCCATTGTTCTTAGCTAAATTATTAGAAATAGAAGTTCCAGAAATTTTTGATGGTTTAATTACTATCAAGAAAATTGTTCGTGAACCAGGAGAGCGTGCAAAAGTAGCTGTTGAATCTTTTGATGATCGTATTGATCCAGTGGGTGCTTGCGTGGGTATGAAAGGTTCTCGTATTCATGGAATTGTTAGAGAATTAAAAAATGAAAATATTGATGTAATTAATTTTACTACCAATACTCAATTATTAATTCAACGTTCTTTAACGCCTGCTAAAATTAGCTTCATGAATATCAATTCTGACACTAAGCGTGCAGAAGTATACTTGCAAGCAGATCAGGTTTCTTTAGCAATTGGTCGTAGAGGTGTGAATATTAAATTAGCTTCTGAATTAACAGGATATGAATTAGATGTTTACAGAGAAGACCAAGAAGTATTAGAAGAATTTGATATTGATATGGATGAATTCACAGACGAAATTGAAGCATGGGTTATTGATGAATTCAAGCGTGTAGGTTGTGATACAGGAAGAAGCGTATTAAAATTAAGCGCTGAAGAATTAGAAAGAAGAACAGACTTAGAAAAAGAAACGATTGAAGAAGTTCGCCGAATCTTACAAGAAGAGTTTGACAAAGGTGAATAGCCTTTGAAATAGAAGTATATTTGTATTAGGTTACTAGTTCCGTCAAATCGGGACAAAAAACAATAGAATGTCAGAATTGAAACTACCAAGACTGTTAGCAGCTGCTAAAGAATTTAATATCGGTCAAGATACCTTGATTGAATTCTTGGGCAAAAAAGGTTTTCCTAAGGATGATCTAAAGCCGACAGCTAAATTAACAGAAGATCAGTATTATGCTTTGCAAGCAGAATTCCAAAGTGATAAGGTTGCAAAGAATAAGGCAGACCATGTTGAGTTGCCAAAAGGCGCAGCTGCTGCAGATAAAAAAGCTGCCCCAATAGCTGAACCAGCAAAGCCTGCTAAAGAAGTAAAAGCGGTTGTTGCTGAAGAAGCGCCAAAAGCAGTGGTAGAAACACCTGCTGCTCCAGTAGTTGAGTCAGTTAAAATAGACGCTCCAGAAGTGGAAGCGCCTAAAGTGGTGAATAAAATAGATTTATCATTAATTGATTCATCTACAAGACCAAAAAA
The DNA here is from genome assembly GCA_046046935.1 of Bacteroidota bacterium. Lineage (GTDB taxonomy): Bacteria > Bacteroidota > Bacteroidia > Chitinophagales > Chitinophagaceae > Sediminibacterium. The sequence continues at coordinate 43,432 of JBJOIU010000002.1, read as the reverse complement.
ATCTGCAAAGAAGGCAGAAGCTCCAGCTCCAGAAACCCCTAAAGTGGAAGAGCCAGCGAAACCTGCTAAAAAAGCAGTAGCACCTAAAGCAGAACCAGCTGCACCTGCAGCTCCAGTGGATCATTCTATTGCACCAGAAAATGTGCATGGAGAAATCACTAATATTCAAGCGGATAAATTAACAGGTCCTAAGATCTTAGGAAAAATTGATTTACCTATCAATAGCGATACACGTCCTAAACCATTAAGTCAGGAAGAAAAACGTGTTCGTAAGCGTATTCCAGTGCAAGGTGGTGGCAATCGCCCACAAGGTGGCGGCAGTGCTCCTCAACAAGCTGGTGGCAATCGCCCACAAGGTGGTGGATACCAAGGTAATCGCCCACAAGGTGGAGGTTATCAAGGCAATCGTCCAAACAATAGACCTGGACAAGGTGGTGGTGGTCGCAGAAACGCTCCACAAACTGCTGAGCAAAAAGAAATCGATCAAAAAGCAATTCAAGATAAGATCAAAGAAACACAAGCAAAATTATCTGGCCAAGGTGGTAGAGGTAAGAGCTTGAAATCAAAATACAGAAGAGCAAAAAGAGAAGAAGCTGCAGAAAACGAACAAAACGAAATCACAGATAATAAGTTACAAGTAACAGAATTTGTAACAGTAAGTGAATTAGCAAGTTTGATGGATGTGAGTTTTGCAGATATCATTAGCAAGTGTATGAACTTGGGTATCATGGTATCTATCAACCAGCGTTTGGATGCGGAAGTAATTGAATTAGTGGCATCTGAATTTGGATTCGAAGTGGAATTTGTTGGATTAGAAGAAGCAGAGGAAATGGATGAAGATGAAGAAGCGGATGATTTAGCAAATTTAGTGGAGCGTCCTCCAATTGTTACTATCATGGGTCACGTTGACCACGGTAAAACATCTTTATTGGATTATATCCGTAACGCCAATGTAGTTGCAGGTGAGGCAGGTGGTATCACACAGCATATTGGTGCATATGAAGTAACCTTGCCAAATGGCAAAGCAATTACTTTCTTAGATACTCCTGGTCACGAAGCCTTTACAGCAATGCGTGCTCGTGGTGCTAAAGTAACCGATATCTCAATCATTGTAGTTGCTGCAGATGATGCGGTGATGCCTCAAACAAAAGAAGCCATCAGTCACTCTCAAGCTGCAAGTGTACCAATGATTTTTGCGGTTAACAAAATAGATAAGGACGGAGCGAATCCACAAAAGATTTATGAGCAATTATCTCAAATGAATATTTTAGTAGAAGCTTGGGGTGGTAAATTCCAAAACCAAGAATTATCTGCTAAACAAGGTTTGAACGTAGATGCTTTATTAGAAAAAGTTTTATTAGAATCTGAAATATTAGACCTGAAAGCTAATCCAAATAGAGAAGCAACAGGTACTATTATTGAAGCCTCTTTAGATAAAGGACGTGGTTATGTTGCAACTATCTTGGTGCAAAATGGAACATTACGTCAAGGTGATTTGATTTTATCTGGTCAATATTATGGTCGTGTAAAAGCGATGTTCAATGAGCGTAATCAAAGAATTGAAGTTGCTCCACCTTCAACACCAGTAGTAATACTTGGATTGAATGGCGCTCCTCAAGCAGGTGAGAAATTCAAAGTGTATGATGACGAATCAGAAGCAAAAGAATTAGCAACCAAGCGTTCTCAATTATTGAGAGAGCAAGGTTTGAGAACTAGAAAACATATTACATTAGATGAGATTGGTCGTCGTTTAGCTTTAGGAAACTTCAAAGAATTAAATATCATCATCAAAGGTGATGTGGATGGTTCTGTGGAGGCCTTGAGTGACTCATTACAAAAATTATCTACTGAAGAAATTGCAGTTAGAGTTGTTTTAAAAGGTGTTGGACAAATTTCTGAATCAGATGTATTGTTATCTGCAGCTTCTGACGCTATCATTATTGGCTTTAACGTACGTCCAAGTATGCAAGCAAGTAAATTAGCAGAAACAGAAGGTGTGGAAATCAAAATGTACTCTATTATCTATAACGCGATTGATGAAATCAAGAGTGCGATGGAGGGTATGTTGGAGCCGAAGATTCAAGAGAAGATTGTTGCCAACGTAGAAGTAAGAGAAGTATATAAATTTGACAAGGCAACTGTTGCTGGATGTTATGTATTAGATGGTAAGTTGAGTAGAAATAGCAAAATACGTATTATCCGTGATGGTATCGTTGAGTTCCCAAGAGGTGAAGGCCAGGCTGCGGAATTAGGAAGCTTAAAACGTTTCAAAGACGACGTTAAAGAAGTAGTTTCTAATATGGAGTGCGGATTAACCATTAAGAACTTTGCAGACTTGAAACCAGGCGATATCGTTGAAGCCTTCGAAGAAGAAGAAGTAAAACGTACTTTATAATAAAATTAAGAATTAGCACTTGGGTAAAACGCCCAGGTGCTTTTACTTTGTATACTAATTTAAATTGAATGAAATTACATAGAGTTATTCTTAGCATCTTACTTTTAACTACAACTATAGTTGCGCAAGCACAGGTTAAAAAAATTATTGCAGATAAAATAGTAGGAGCAGTAGGCGATAAGTATATTTTAAAATCTGATGTAGATAATGCTATCGCAGATTATAAAAGACAAGCGCAAGGTCAAGAAGGTGCTATCATTCCTACAGCATGCCAAGTATTGGAAGGTCAATTAATCAGGAAAGCTTTAGTATTACAATCTGAAAAAGATTCTTTAATCGTTACAGACGAGGAAGTGGAGAATATGATTGACCAAAAGATCAGAAGATTCATTGCAGAATTCGGTTCTAAAGAAGCATTAGAAGAGATTGCAGGAAAATCTATTTTCCAATTGAAAGAAGATTTTCGTTCTCCAATTAAAGAGCAAGAATTGGCGAAGCAGATGCAAGAAAAGATTGTAGAAAAAATTAAGATTACACCTAACGAAGTAAGAGCATATTATAATAAAATTCCAGTAGACAGTTTGCCATTATATGAGAGCGAAGTGTCTATTGCGCAAATTATTATTCATCCAAAAGCGAATCGTGATATTGAAGAGTATGTAATTAGTCAATTATTAGGATACCGAAAACAAGTTGAAGCTGGCATTAATACTTTTGATCAATTAGTTAAGTTATATTCTGAAGATCCAGGTGCAAAAGAAAATCTAGGTCAATATACTTTAAATAGAAACGAAAGATCTTTTGATCCTGCATTTATGGCTGGTTCATTTAGATTAAAAGACGGACAAATTTCTGCGCCTATTAAATCAAAATTTGGATATCATCTAATTCAATTAATCTCAAGATCTGGAGACGATGCAGTAGTAAAGCATATTTTAAGAATACCTCCAATTACGGCTGACGAAATTAATGACACCAAGCATTTGTTGGATAGTGTTAAAAAAGAAGTATTGGCTGGTAGATTAATATTTGGCGAAGCTGTGAATAAATATAGCGATGATGAAGGTAGTAAATTCAGTGGCGGCGCAATTACTGGCAATGACGGATCTGCTTATGTGAATTTAGATCAGTTAGACAAGGATATGATTATGGTAGTAAAGAATTTGAAACCAGGAGAGATTTCAGATCCACAAGTTTATGTAGATGAAAGAGGCAGAAAAACAGTTCGTATTATTTATTTCAAAGAACGCTCTGCTCCACACAAAGAAAACTTAAGAGAAGATTATAATAGAGTATCTGTTCGAGCTTTAGAAGAAAAGAAAGCTAAAATGATGGAAGCTTGGTTCAAAGAACATATCACTAACTATTATATTTTCTTAGATCCAGAATACAATGCTTGTAAAGAATTGACTGACTGGAACAAAGTTGCCAATAATATTATTAAGGTTAATTAAGACTTACTTCAATGAGTGATGAGATTAAACATGAGTGTGGCCTTGCTTACATTCGATTACGTAAACCACTTTCTTATTACCTACAAACCAAAGGTACCGTTACGTATGGCTTAAATAAATTGTACCTGTTGATGGAAAAGCAACATAATCGTGGACAGGATGGTGCAGGTTTAGCTACACTCAAATTAAATATCGAAGCAGGGAATCCTTTTTTATACAGATTAAGAAGTAATGCCCCTCAACCTATTGCAGATTTATTTTACAAGATAGGATTGGAGATTCAAGAACTAGAAAAATTTCAACCAGATATCGCTAAGCACCCGGGTTTAATGAAAGGACATCTGCCTTTTATGGGGGAGATATTATTGGGACATTTAAGATATGGTACTCAAGGAAAGAATAATGTAGAATTCTGTCATCCATTTATTAAAAGAAATTTAGTGCCAGGCAAAAACATGGCATTAGCAGGTAATTTTAATTTAGTGAATACAGATGAATTGTTCAATAAGATCAATTTTGAACCTGGTCCTTTTGAGAAACAAAGTGATTTAGCAGCGATGATGGAAGTGATTCATCATTTTTTAGTAAAAGAAGAATCTTTGAATCCGAATGCGCCCAATATTGTTAATGTCTTAAAAAATGCAGCTCCATTATTTGACGGTGGATTTACTATTGGCGGATTAGTGGGCAATGGATATAGCTTTATAATGCGTGATGCAAATGGTATACGTCCTGCTTATTATTATATAGACGGAGAAGTGATCGTAGCCGCTAGCGAAAGAGCATCCATTAGAACTACTTTCAATGTGGGTGAAAATGAAGTTTTAGAATTAATGCCAGGATCTGCATTAATTGTAGATGATGCAGGCAATTATACCATAGAGCAAATTTTAGAACCTAAAGAACGTCGTGCGTGTTCTTTTGAAAGAATTTATTTTTCTAGAGGAAGTGATGAAAAAATTTACCGCGAGCGTATTGCTTTGGGTAATCACTTAAGCAAAATTGTTTTAGATAGAATTGAAAAAGATTTAAAAAATACTATTTTCTCTTATATACCCAATACGGCAGAAGTGGCTTTTTATGGTTTAGTAAAAGGAATGGAGACTTACTTAAATAAAATTAAAGTAGAGCGAATTTTAAGCTGGGGTAAAGAAGTGGATGCTGAGAAGCTAGAGGAAATGGTGAATCGAAAAATTAGACAAGAGAAGATTGCCATTAAAGATGTTAAATTAAGAACCTTTATTACAGAAGATGCTAATAGAAACGAGATGGTACAGCACGTGTACGATATCACTTATGGCACTGTAAGAAAAGACCAAGATACTTTGGTAGTTATAGATGATAGTATTGTTAGAGGTACTACTTTGAAAGAAAGTATTATTAGAATGTTATCAAGATTAGGTCCAAAGAAAATTATAGTTGTTTCTTCTGCCCCACAGATCAGGTACCCAGATTGTTATGGTATTGATATGAGTAAAATGGGCGACTTTATTGCTTTTAAAGCTGCTATGGCTTTATTGGAAGAAAGAGGCATGAAACATGTGATTGATGAAACCTATCAAAAAATTAAAGCATTAAATGCTGCTGGGCAATTACATACAGAGAATGTAGTTAAGCAATTGTACAAGCCATTTAGCGCAGAAGAAATATCAGATAAGATCGCACAATTAATTACACCGGCTAATATTACTATTCCGGTAGAAGTAATTTATCAAACAATTGAAGATTTACACGAGTGTTGCCCAACGAATACTGGAGATTGGTATTTCACAGGAGATTATCCAACACCGGGTGGCAATAGAGTTTGTAATAAAGCATTCCTCAATTATATCGAAGGAGCGAATGTTCGCGGATATTAATGTAAATTATATTTTATAACAAATTGCATTGATATTCATTCCTGCTCCAACAGAAGCAAAAATAACAATATCTCCTTTTTCTAATTGATGTTCTTTATAGAAACCATGTTTTACTCTATCATATAAAGTGGGAATAGTAGCTACCGAACTATTTCCCAATTCATGTATGCTCATTGGCATAATATCTTTTGGAACCTCTCTTGTTCCGTATAGTTTAAATAAAGCTTTGATAAAGCCCTCGTCCATTTTTTCATTAGCTTGATGTAAGAAGAATTTTTTTACATCTTTAATATCTACTCCCGCTTTTTCAATACACTCTTTCATGGCGATGGGTACATTCTTAATAGCGTATTCGTAAACTTTTCTACCTTTCATTTTAATATACCTGGTTGCATCTTCCCCTTCTGGATGGTAAGATTTACCTAGGTATAAAAAATACGTTTCGTCTTCGCAATGGCTTTGTACACTGCTTGCAAGTATACCTGTATTAGCTTCGTCTGAATGTTCTACGATACATGCACCAGCGCCATCACTAAATATCATACTGTCTCTATCATGTACATCAACTACTCTACTTAAAGTTTCAGCACCAATGACCAAGCATTTTTTGGCCATACCTGATTTAATAAATGCGTCTGCTTGTATTACACCTTGTATCCATCCTGGGCATCCAAATAAAATATCATATGCAACACATGAAGGGTTCTTGATACCTAATTGATTTTTAACTCGAGAAGCAATTGCTGGAATAGCATCCGTCTGAATAGTTCCGGCTAATACATTGCCGAAATTATGTGCTACAATAATCTGATCAATCGTTTCTGGATCTATTCCCGCATCTTTAATAGCTAATACAGCTGCCTTAGTGGCCATCTCAGAAGTATTTTCATTGCTATCTGCGTATCTTCTTTCGGCAATTCCTGTAATGTCTTTGAATTTTTCTACAATCTCTTCATTAGGAGTAGTAATTAATTCACCATTTTCTGCGTAAAAACTATTGTTTACAAATGATTGATTCGTTTTAACTACAGATGGTATATAACTACCTGTACCAGTAATAATGGTAGACATTGGCTTGGGGGTTAAATGTATTGATCGCCTTTATTTCTTTTTACTTCGGCAACATATTCTTTTATAGATTGTTCTTTTTCTTTACTGCAAATTAGTAATACATCTTTGGTATCCACTACAATAAAATCATCTAATCCCTGTACAACTACTAGTTTGTCTTTTGGGGCATTGATCATACACTTTGTAGCATCAATCACTACTACGTTATCTGTTGCTACTGCATTGCCTAAATAATCTTTTTCAATATTTTCATAAGCACTATTCCAAGTGCCTAAGTCGCTCCATCCAAAACTAGAAGGTATTACATATACATTGTCCGCCTTTTCCATGATAGCTATATCTATAGAAATATTGACACATTGAGGATAAATTTTCGCTATAGCTTGGTGCTCTTCTGGAGTATTAAACAAATGCTTTTGCTGATCAAATAATTCAAACATTTCAGTTTGATGTTTCTCGAATGCAGTTAAGATGGTAGATGCTTTCCAGGCGAAAATACCTGCATTCCATAAAAAGTCTCCACTTGCTATGAAGGTTTTTGCAATTTCTAAGTCTGGTTTTTCAGTAAAGGTCTTTACTTTATATACACCAGTTGCAACTTCGTGTCCCTCATATTGTATATAACCATATCCAGTATTAGGATGTGTTGGTTTTATTCCTAGGGTTACTAATGCTTTGATATTTTCTACAAAATCAAGCGCTTGTATCGCAGTTTTTTGGAATGCTTCCTCTTCTAAAATTAGATGGTCACTTGGCGCTACTACAAACACTGCTTCCGGGTCTAGTTGTGCCAATTTAAAAGAGATATAAGCTATACAAGGTGCAGTGTTCTTTCTGCTAGGTTCGGCTAAAATATTTTTTACAGCTAATCTTGGCAATTGCTCTTTTACAATATGTACGTATTCTTCCGAAGTAACTATAAAAATATTTTCTTCTGGAATAAATTTGGCATAACGCTCATAAGTCCATTGAACTAATGTCTTGCCAGTATTTAATACGTCTAAAAATTGCTTAGGATATGCTGTTCTACTCATTGGCCAAAATCTACTGCCAATTCCTCCCGCCATGATTGCTACATAATGATGCTTATTACTCATGTACTTTTAAATTTATATAATCCCTTCTTTCATTAAGTCGTGAATATGTATAATACCTTTATAAACTTCTTTATCTGTCACTATTATTTGACTAATATCTTTTTGCTCCATTAATTTTGCAGCTTCTATTGCTAATGTATCAGCTGCAATACTGATAGGTCCATTATGGTAAATATCTTTAGCCGTTAGATCTTGAAATTGAATATGAGTCTCTAGCATTCTTCTAATATCACCATCAGTAATTATACCAATAACTTTATTAGCTGAATCAATTACTGCTGTTGCGCCTAATCTATTTTTTGAAATAGTAGTAATGACTTCTTTTAAATTTGTATCCAAGTTAACAGATGGCTGTTGATTCGCTTCTGCAATCATGCCTGCAGTTAATGTTAATTGCTTTCCTAAATTGCCACCAGGATGGTATCTTGCAAAATCTTTTGCTTCAAAGCCTCTTAACTGCATTAATGCAATAGCTATTAAATCTCCCATCACCATTTGAGCGGTTGTAGAAGAAGTAGGTGCCAAATTATTGATACATGCTTCTTGATGCACAGTAGTATTGATAATAAACTGCCCCATCTTAGCCAAATAGCTATTCATATTACCTACCATTGATACGATAGGATTACCAAATTGTTGAATAAGGTGTACAAGATTTTTTATCTCCGGACTCTCCCCACTTTTACTAATGATTAAAACTATATCATCATTACTGATCATTCCAGAATCTCCATGAATAGCATCGGCAGCATGTAAATAAATAGCTGGTGTTCCTGTAGAGTTGCAAGTAGCAACTATTTTTTGAGCTATAATAGCGCTTTTGCCAATCCCGGTAACGATTAATTTACCCTTTGTTTGATAAATAGCTTCAACCGCTTTTGCAAAAAGTGGGTCTAAATAGGTTTCTAATGCTTGTACTGCTTCAGTTTCTATGGCTAAAGCCTTTCTTGCAATGGACAGGATGTTTTCTTTCATAGTTGCCCAGCAAAGTTAATGTTTCATGCACTTTTTAGGCCGTTTTTATGAATTCCTTGAAAAAATAAGGGATTTAACAAAAAATATGCCCAAGATTAAACAAAAGCACCATTTTTTATGTTATCTTAATATACTGAAATATTTCGCAAGATATTGATTATAAGATATTTACGTAATGGCATTGACTAAAAAAGACATAAAATCAGCTTTACAGACCCACTTTGGTTTCAATGAGTTCAAGGGTACCCAAGAAAAGGCAATCCTCTCTCTATTGGGGGGAAGGGACACTTTTGTCATTATGCCAACTGGAGGAGGGAAGAGTTTGTGTTATCAATTACCTGCCATGATGCTTCCTGGCTGTGCTATAGTGGTATCTCCATTGATTGCTTTGATGAAAAATCAGGTGGATTTAGTAAGAGGATATAGTGAAAAGGACGATGTAGCACATTTTTTAAATTCAAGTTTAAACAAAGGACAGATTAAAGAGGTTAAAGAAGACTTGTTGAGTGGGAAAACTAAATTGCTATATGTTGCTCCGGAAACTTTAACTAAACAAGAGAATCTAGATTTCTTTAGCGATTTACAAATTTCTTTTTTTGCAGTAGATGAAGCACATTGTATTTCTGAGTGGGGACACGATTTTAGACCAGAATACAGAAGGTTGAAAGAAATGATGGAAGAAATAAATAGTGAAGTACCCATCATTGCGTTAACTGCAACTGCTACACCTAAAGTACAAAGTGATATTGTTAAAAATTTATCTTTAAGAAATCCGGAAATATTAATTTCTTCTTTTAATAGAGCCAATTTATATTACGAGGTTCAGCCAAAAATCAAAAAAGATTTAACTGTAAAAAGTATTGTTAAGTATATCAGTGGACATAAAGGCAAGAGCGGTATTATATATACTTTAAACAGAAAAACTACCGAAGAATTAGCAGATTTATTAAAAGCAAATAATATCAAAGCTGTTGCTTATCATGCAGGTCTAGATCAAAAATTAAGAGCAGATAGGCAAGATCAGTTTTTGAATGAAGATGTACAAGTTATTGTTGCAACCATTGCATTTGGCATGGGTATTGATAAACCAGACATTCGTTTTGTAATACACTATAATATTCCAAAATCTATTGAGAATTATTATCAAGAAACTGGTAGAGCTGGAAGAGATGGATTAGAAGGAAATTGTATTTTATATTATGCCCATCAAGATGTTTCTAAATTGGAACATTTTTTAAGGGACAAGCCTTTGAGTGAAAGAGAAGTAGGAGCGCAGTTGATTAATGAGACGGTGGCTTTTGCCGAGAGTGGCGTTTGTAGAAGAAAAAGTTTATTACATTATTTTGGAGAACAATGGGAAGATAAGAATTGTGGCAAATGTGATAATTGTTTACATCCAAAAGAATTAATAGAAGCGAAAACAGAATTAGTTCAATTGTTAAAAGTTATCAGTGCTTTAAATGAGCAATTTGTTGCAGACTATGTAGTTCAAATTGTAACAGGAAGCTTTACGCCTCAAATTGGATTGTACAGACATGAGAAATTACCGGTATTTGGTATTGGTAAAGAAAGAGATAGTTTATTCTGGAATAGTCTAATTAGACAAGCAATGTTAGAGGGAGTGATTGAGAAAGATATTGAAGAGTATGGTTTATTAAAATTAACTAAGAAGGGTACTCAGTTTGTTAAGAAACCTGCTAGTTTTAAAATTGTTTTAAATACGGTATTTGAAGAGACCAATACAGAAGAAGATGACGACGGGGCAAGTGAATCTGCAGGAACCACAGACGAAGCTTTGTTTGAAATGCTTAAAGAATTAAGACAAAAAGAAGCAAAGAAAATTGGTCTTCCACCATTTGTTATATTCTTGGAAACCTCTTTGCAAGATATGGCTACTTTATATCCTACTGATCTTTCTGAATTAGAGCGTTGTCAGGGTGTTAGTAAGGGCAAGGCATTGAAATACGGTAAGCCATTTGTTAGTTTGATTGAAAAATATGTTGAAGAAAATAGTATAGAAAAGCCTGACGACTTTGTTATGAAGTCGGTTGCAAATAAAGCAAGCAATAAAATTTACATAATACAAAATGTAGATAAAAAAATTCCTTTAGAAACTATTGCAAAAAATAAAGATCTAAGATTAGATGCCTTGTTGGAAGAAATGGAAACCATTGCCGCAAGTGGTACCAAATTAAATCTAGATTATGCAATAGATGAATGGCTAGACGAATATGATCAAGCAGATATCTTAGAATATTTTAAAAATTGTGAAACCTCTTCATTAGCCATTGCACAAGAAGAACTTTCTGAAAACGATTATACCTGGGAGCAATTAAAAATAATGCGTATTAAATTCTTAAGTGTTGTAGGAAACTAATTAGTACTATTCGCTTTAAAATAGCTATTGACTCTATCTACTGCATTTTGCCTCACACTTAAATAATAGAAATTGTAATCAGCGATGTGGTAATTACTAGTTCTAAACAAGAAACTGCCCATAAAATGAGGCTTCCCTGTCCATAATATACCTTCATGATTTATTGCATCGGCAACTTTCGGAATGATCTTATTGAATTGGTATAAAACTGCACCTTTATTTGAATTTCTTTTTACAATCGGTTCGTTTTTACTCCATGAAAGTGGATTGGTTACAATGGAGTTAAACTTTTCTTTTATAACAAAGTCAGGTATATAGCCTTCTTGATAAGTCCTCCATGCACAAATACAACCAGTTGCATCAGGAGTTTCACATGCTTTTAATTGTGTATAATCTCCTGGATCAATAGCCATTCCGACAATATAAGCAGCTACTAATTTTTTTGCTAATGGCTTATTGTCAAAAAACTCTTTTAACAACCTTTTACTATGTGTGCTACCCTGACTATGCGAAGCAATAATGATGGGTCTTCCATTATTATAGTTTGCTAAATAATATTCAAATGCTGCTTTAACATCTTGGTAAGCTAATTCAAAAGCGGCCAATGCTTTTAAAGTGTCTGCCTGATTATTTGGCGAGTAAGATTTTATATGGGCTTGTCTATATCTAGGAGCGTAAATTCTACCTGCCTCATTAAATACACTTGCTTGATTTAAAATGCTTGTATAGTCTGTATATAAATTAAGTTTTACATCAGTTAATGAAGCGCTCCAGCCACTTGGTTTATTAGTGTCTAAATAGCTGGTAGGGTGTACAAAAAACACATCAACTTTATCAGAGGGGGTATACTCTTTTTTGATAGGCTTTGGTAAACTATCACTTGGATCTTTTTTTTCTGGATGTGCAGCCCAATATGCCAATTGGCCGTAATCAGGTATCTGGCTCAATTTTTCAGCCTCGTATACAGGCTGCAATTTCATATATCCATTGCTGGAACATTGGCTAAAAAGTACGATCAATAATAAGTATAATAGTTTGCGCATAGTTATGCAAAGTTATTACTATTAATGGTTTATTTTTAGGGTAGATTTAGAATTTGAAAATTTTAAGACATATATCATTTTTAAAAGCTGTATTTCAGCATAGCATCACTGCCTTTGGAGGACCGCAGGTGGCAGTAGCTTTAATGCAATATAGATTTGTAGAAAAGAGAAGGGATTTAACTGCTGAAGAATTGATTGAATACAATGCATTTTGTCAACTTTTGCCCGGAGCCTCTTCTACACAAACTATTGTGCTAGTGGGTTTTAAGCGCGGTGGGGTATTACTGGCTATCCTTACTTTATTAGTATGGATGTTACCTGCCGTTTCTATAATGACATGCCTTGCTTTATTGGTTAGTCATTTTTCATGGTCAGGTGGAATTAAGTCATTGTCTTTATTGCAGCCTATGTCTGTCGGATTTATTTTAAGCGCTGCTATTTTACTGTTTCAAAAATCGGTGAATAATTTGATTACAAAATGGATTTTTGTTTTAAGTGCAATTATAACATTTGTAGGATTCAAAACGCCCTGGACCATTCCCATTATTATTATTCTTTCTGGGGTAGTAACTAATTTTAGCAATAAAAGAATTCCAGACAATGGCACTGCTCCAAAATCTATTCAATGGAGAGCAATTGTCATTTTTGTTTTGATGTTTATTTTGGCTGGATTTTTTTCAGAACGCGCCACCAAGCAAAATTGGGAATCAAGAAAACTATTTAATCTTTTTGAAAATAATTATCGTTTTGGAAGTATGGTTTTTGGAGGTGGTGATGTGCTTATTCCCATTATGTATGAACAATATGTCACAAGGCCTGAATCAAAACGTATTCAAGATAACAAAAGAGATGTAGTAAAAATTGATAGAGCTAGTTTTTTAACAGGGTCTGGATTGGTAAGAGCAGTACCTGGTCCCATTTTTTCTATTTCAAGTTATATGGGCGCTACTGCTTTAAAAGACAAGTCTATAAGTTTGCAAGTAATGGGTGCAATTGTTTCTAGTGTGGGCATTTTTCTTCCAAGCTTTTTAATTGTTTTATTTTTCTTTCCTATTTGGCAACACTTAAAAAAATTCGCTGTTTTTTATAGGTCTTTAGAGGGTGTATATGCTGCTATTGTTGGTATTATGATTGGGGCATCCTTGTATTTAATTAAAGATATTTCGGTTGCTATGAAAACGGCCAATATTTTTTCAAATCTGATGTTTGTCCTTGTTTTATTGTCAAGTACTTATTTATTATTTAAACAAAAACTAGGTCCTCAATGGATTGCTTTTACTTGTATTGTTATGGGCTTGTTAATGTCTCATTGGTTATAAAAACAATTTCATAATATTGCAACATTCATGAGGCAACGCTTAATTTTTATTTTTTTATTTTTTGTGCTGATCAATCAAACTGTTCATGCGCAATCTGTAATCGTCAGTGGTAATGTATATGATATTTCAGGAAGGCGTCCAGTAGAATCTGTGATAGTACATACTAATTCCAATCAAGCACTTACTGACTCTTTAGGCAGGTATATTATTTCAGTAAAAACAAAAGATTCTATTTGGTTTTCTTTATTTGGAAAGAATACACAGAAATATGCCCTAGACACCATCGAAGACAAGCATAATTTTAATATTATGATTCATGTAAACGGGATTGATTTGCCAGAAGTAAGAGTTCGTAATAATAACTATAGAATGGACTCCATTCAAAATAGGTTCGATTATGCTAAGTATTTCAATTATCAAGCTCCTGGTTTAAAATTAGCTAATAATTCCTCTCTAATTAACCCAAGTGGAGGACTTTCAATTGGTTTTGATTTGGTGGAAATGATCAATATGTTCAGGTTTAAAAGAAACCGTAATCTAGGCTACCTGCAAAAAAGGCTCATTTCCCAAGAACAAGAGAAATATGTGAATTATAGGTTCACTAAAAGATTTGTTCAAAAATTGACCAATTTGGAAGGGGATGGTCTAACACAGTTTATGGACTATTGCAAACCTTCTTATGAGGTACTGGGATTATTAAACGACCTAGAATTGGGCTATTATATCCAACAAAAGTACCTAGCTTTTAAATCGAGCCGTCCTTAGGGTTCCGTTCATCTATTTTATTTCTCTAAAAGGGCAGGTTTTTATATCTTTAGTGACTAAAATTCAGTCATTTGAGAAAGATTCATTTAATGTTTGCGGCAGCAGTTTTATTGGCTGCTGGATGTAAAGAAAAAACAAAGCCTACAGATAAGTTTAATCCTAATATGCCTGTATCGGTAGATATTACCGTTGCAGCCTTGCAAAAAGTGGATAAGCAAATTGAAGTAAATGGCACAGTGTTAGCCAATGACTTTGTTGAGCTTCATCCTGAAGCCAATGGTAGAATTACTTTTTTGCAAATTCCAGAGGGTAAAATGGTACAAGCTGGTACTGTTTTAGCTAAACTAAACGACGCGGATTTACAAGCTCAATCAGAAAAATTAAAAGTTCAATTAGAATTGGCTAATATCAACGAGCAAAGAAATAAGCAATTATTAAATGCTAGAGGTATTAATCAAAGTGATTATGATTTGTCTTTACAACAAGTAAAAAGTTTGAAAGCGGATATTGCTTATAATCAATCTTTGATTGACAAAACAATTATTAAAGCACCTTTCACTGGCCAAATGGGATTAAGACAAGTAAGTGTGGGAGCTTATATAAATACTGCTACAACAGTTGCTACCATCCAGAAAGTAGATCAATTAAAAATGGATTTCACTTTACCTGAAATTTATGGTGACTATATTAAAGTAGGTAAGCAAATTAAAATGGCTACCATTGGTAATGAACAAAAGCCAATCTTCGCAACTATAATAGCAATTGAGCCTCAAATTATTGCTGCAACAAGAAATATCAAAGTTAGAGCAAGTTTTAAAGGAAAGGTATTGCCAGGGGCTTATGCTAAAGTGTATCTCGGTGAAAATACTTCTAAGCAAACCATTATGGTACCATCCAATGTTATTATTCCAGATTCGAAAGCGAAACAAATTGTTGTAGTAAGAAATGGAGAAGCAAAATTTGTTAGCGTAGAGACAGGGTACAGAACAATGAGCGCCGTTGAAATTACCAAAGGGCTACAAGTAGGAGATAGCATTATTGTAGCTGGCATGCTATTTGTAAAAGATGGCGCCAAAATAAAAATTGGCAAAACACTTTCAAATCTTGATATTACCAAATAGGTTCTTAAACATAGTTATTTAGATGAATATATCTGAACTTTCATTGAAGCGACCGGTACTAGCTACCGTGATGAATATTGCCATTATTATTTTTGGTTTAGTAGGCTTTTCTTTTTTAGCATTAAGAGAGTATCCTGCAATTGATCCGCCAATTGTCAATGTGCAAACTTCTTATACTGGTGCAAATGCCGAAGTAATTCAAAGTCAAATTACCGAGCCCCTAGAAAAAGCAATTAATGGTATACCTGGTATCAGAACCATTAATTCTTCAAGTTCGGTGGGCAACTCCAATATTACAGTTGAGTTTAATTTAGGAGTAAACTTAGAAACAGCCGCGAATGATGTTAGAGACAAGGTTTCTCAAGCACAAAGATCTTTACCACAGGACATTTCTACTCCTCCAGTTGTCTCAAAAGCAGACGGGGGTGATTTTATTTTAATGTTAACCATCAGAAGTAAAACGAAGGGATTATTGGAGTTAACAGAATATGCTGAGAATGTTTTATTGCAGAGATTTCAAACAATTGACGAAGTGAGTAATGTGGGTGTTAGAGGTAAGCGTCAAGCAATGCGTATTTTCCCTAATACAGATTTACTGAGCGCATATGGTATAGCATTTAATGATATTCAAACTGCATTGAATAGAGAAAATGTTGAATTACCGGCTGGTTCTATTTATGGCAATAAATCTGAATTCATCATAAGGGCACTAGGAAGATTGTCTACGGAATTGGATTTTAGAAATGTTATTTTAAAAGAAGATGCTAATGGTATTGTAAGACTTGGCGATGTTGCTAGAGTTGAATTAGGTCCAGAACAAGAAGATCAGGGTACTTATTTCAATGGTGTACCTGTAGTTATGTTGACAGTCTCGCCTCAACCTGGGGCCAATCAAATTAAAATTGCTGATGAGTTTTATAAAAGATTAGAAGAAGTAAAAAAGCAAAACAAATCAGATATCGAATTTGCTATTCCTATTGACAATACTTTAAATATTCGCCGAGCTTTATCTGAGGTAAAAGAAACGATTGTAATTTCTTTCGTGCTTGTGGTATTGGTGATTTTCTTCTTCTTTAGAAACTGGTTAATTGCTATTCGACCATTAATAGATATTCCTATTTCTTTGATTGCTACTTTCTTTATTATGTACTTGGCTGGATTTTCAATCAATGTATTAACCTTATTAGCAATTGTATTAGCCACCGGCTTGGTAGTGGATGACGGAATTGTAGTTACGGAAAATATTTTTAGAAAACTAGAAGAAGGACTTTCATTAAAAGATGCAGCAAGAGAGGGTAGTAAAGAAATCTTCTTTGCTGTTATTTCGACTTCCATTACTTTGGCGGTTGTATTTATGCCTGTTATATTCTTGCAAGGCTTTGTAGGTTCCTTATTTAAAGAATTTGGAGTAGTGGTTGCAGGCGCTGTACTGGTCTCTGCATTTGTTTCTTTAACCATTACACCTGTATTGAATGTTTATTTAAATAGAAAAGATGGAAAACACGGTGCTTTTTATGAAAGAACCGAGCCTTATTTCAAAGCATTTGAAAACGGCTATAAAAATTTACTACAAAAGTTTTTACAAGTAAGATGGTTAGCTTGGGTTATTGTTGCAGCTTGTTTTGCTTTGATTTTCTTAGTTGGAAAAACAATTCAAAGTGAATTAGCTCCATTAGAAGATAAAGGATCTGTTAGAATTACTATGTCTGGTGCAGAAGGCATGAGTTATGACGACATGAGATCTGATTTATTAAAAGCTGTTAGAATCATGCAAGATTCTTTCCCAGAACAAGCATTTACCTGGGGCAGCGTGCCAGGATATGGTGGTAGTAGTGGGAATAGTTCTGCATCCGGAAGATTAGGTTTAGTGAGACAAGATGAGAGAACAAGAACTCAGTCTGAAATAGCAGCAGATTTAAATAAGAAGATGAAACGTTTTAAAAACGTAAGAGTATTTGCCATCGAAGAGCAAACTATTTCTGTGGGTATGATGTCGAGAGGTTCTTTACCTGTTCAATTTATTATTCAGAATTTAGATTTCCAGAAAATTAGAAATGTAATACCTCAATTTTTAGAAGCTGCTAGAAAAGACAAGACTTTCCAAAACGTTGATGTAAACTTGAAATTCAATAAACCTGAATACGATTTGTCTATTGACAGAATGCGCGTTAGAGATTTAGGATTAAATACAGCGGATGTTGCACAAGCATTACAAGCTGCATTTAGTGGAGCTCGTTCTGCGTATTTTATTATGAATGATCGTCAATACCAGGTAATCACACAGGTTCCAAGATCTGATAGAAATACGCCTTCTGATATTGATAAAATTTATGTTAGAAATAACAGAGGAGAGCAAGTGCCCATTTCAAGTGTTTTGACTATTGAAGAAAATAGTAATCCTCCTAATTTGTATCATTATAATCGTTTTAATTCTGCAACAATATCTGCTTCATTAGCAGAGGGCAAGACGATTGGAGACGGAGTTGATGCAATGGAAAGAATTGCTAAAGAAAAATTAGATGAGAGCTTTCAAACTGCATTGAGTGGACCATCGAGAGATTTTAAAGAAAGTTCTTCAAATACTTCTCAAGCATTAATCTTAGCCCTTATTTTGATTTACTTAGTATTAGCTGCTCAATTTGAAAGCTTTACTGATCCATTTATTATTATGATCACAGTTCCGTTAGCATTAGCAGGAGCACTTTTAAGTTTATGGACATTAGATCAGACATTAAATATATTCTCTCAAATTGGTATTATTATGTTGATTGGTTTGGTGACCAAGAACGGCATCTTGATTGTTGAGTTTGCCAATAAGAAAAGAGAGACTGGATTGGGTATAAGAGAAGCAGTATTAGAAGCTGCTACCCAAAGATTAAGACCAATCTTAATGACTAGCTTAGCAACTGCATTAGGTGCCTTGCCAATTGCTATTAGCCTTGGCGCAGCCGCTACAAGTAGAAAAGCTTTAGGTACCGTGATTGTTGGCGGTTTATTATTTTCATTAATACTAACCCTATTTGTTATTCCTTCGGTCTACACTTATTTGTCAAGTAAGCATAAGAAACAAATAGATTAATTTTTTATAATTTTTGTTGCAATAAAGTCTGTAGTAATTTTCTCTACAGACTTTATGTCTTTAGAGACTAATGGAGAAGCTAGTACATGATTACCTGTATTCACAGCTATGCCCGCTTTCAAATCTGTTGGTGTAGCAATTTCATTGATCATTTTTTGAATAGCAGATACTTTAACTACATGGTCTTGATTGGCTTCGTCCTTGTAATAGTATAATGCAAGTGTTGGCTGTTTGATTTTTGAAAAAGTTGCTTGATTCATGGTTGCTTCTAATAAATTTTGCAAAGCAACAGTTGCCTCTAATCTATAACGCGTATTCCAATATTTAGGATAATCAGGGTGTTTGTAATTGATATTATTATAGTTACCCTTCATAACCATTCTGCCAATTTGTAAACCCCAAGGATCGTCTAATAAAGTAGCTGTAGGATTAAAAATTTCTACATTGGGTGAGTATAAAATTTGTCCTGCAATTTCAGGATAGGCTGCGGCTAATTGAAGTGATAAAGTTCCTCCAGTTGAAGTACTCATAATAATCACTTTGTCTCCTAGTTTTTTCCCAATGGCATAAGCTTCTTTTGCTGACTCCCAATAATTTTCTGCAGTTAAGTTTTGTAAATCATCTGTGGTGTCAATACCATGTTCTGCTAATCTTGCTAAGTATAAATTACAATGAAATTGTTTCGCAATATTTTTATGTACTGGGTCGCCTTCCATTTGGCTCGCACTAAACCCATGTAAGTATACAATTGAGTATGCTGTCTTTTGATGACTACTATCCGCCCATACAATACTTGCTTGGTTATTAGGTTTGATTTTATGTTTAGATTCATTTACTTTAATCAAGCTGTCTAAATTCACTCCATCTGAAATTTCATTGATAGTATAATCAAATACAGGATTTTCAGGATGTGGGCCTACTAAATATATTATTGCTAAAACTGCAACAATTCCCAGAATAACTTTGATCCATTTCATAGTTAATAGATTTATATTCTAAAGCTAATCAATTCAAAATTGCATTAAAAATAATTTTTGTACCTTAATCCTTCAAAACGATGCTATGAACAATCAAAGATTCTTGTCTTTAGATGTATTTAGAGGGATGACCATATGTTTAATGATTATTGTAAATACACCTGGGGATGGCTCAATGACATTTGCTCCTTTTAATCATGCTGCATGGCATGGCTTTACTCCAACGGATTTAGTATTCCCTTCTTTTTTGTTTGCTGTAGGCAATGCTATGAGTTTTGTTTTGCCTAAATGGGAAAAGCTTTCCAATGCTACTGTATTATTTAAAATAGTAAAAAGAACTGCACTTATTTTTCTTTTGGGTTACTTAATGTATTGGTTCCCTTTCACAGGTCCAATAGGTGAAACGCGTATATTGGGTGTATTACAGAGAATTGCACTATGTTATGGATTTGCTTCTTTGATTGCTCATTTTATGCATGAAAGGGTGGTGATGATTGTATCTGGTATACTCTTATTATTATATTGGTATCTAAGTATGCATTATGGCCTACCCGGACAAGAATTGACAATGAGTGGTAATGCCGGCATTTTATTGGATAAATTGGTCTTAGGGGAATCTCATATGTACCATGGAGAAGGGATTGCCTTTGATCCGGAAGGTTTATTAAGCACTTTACCCTCTATTGTGAATGTCTTGATAGGGTTCAGGGTGGGAAAATTTATTCAAGAAAAGGGTAAAACCTATGAAGGGCTGACCCATTTGATGATGTGGGGAGCTGGTTTTATCTTTTTAGGATTTATGTGGAATTACCAATTTCCTATTAATAAAAAACTTTGGACCAGCTCTTTTGTGATGTTAACGGTGGGTTTGGATATGGTCATTATTGGTACGATTATATACAGAATAGAAATGCATAGACAATTGCAATTTTCGAGCTTTTTTGAGGTTTTTGGCAAGAATCCGCTCGTTATTTACCTATTTTCGGAGGTTTTAGCCATTATTTTATACATTACCAAAGTGGGGGATCAATCTACTTTTCAGTGGATTTTCAATAATGGCTTCTCTTATTTTGCTCCTTATTGGGCCTCCCTGGCCTTCGCTTTATCCTTTATGTTAGTTTGCTGGCTATTGGGTTATATATTAGATAAATATAAGATATATATTAGAGTGTAAATCTTAATCATCCTTTTATCTGTTTTGTTTTTTTTAGGACTATAAACGGCGTACCTTTGCAGCCTCAAAACAGTACATGGAAATAAGAAACATCGCAATTATCGCGCACGTTGACCACGGTAAAACAACTTTGGTGGACAAAATTTTACACGCAACAAAGGTATTCAGAGATAACCAGGAGACTGGTGACTTGATTATGGATAGCAATGAGCTTGAGCGTGAAAGAGGTATTACTATTTTAAGTAAGAATGCTTCAGTAACTTATAAAGACGTTAAGATTAACGTAATCGACACACCTGGTCACTCTGACTTTGGTGGTGAAGTAGAGCGTGTTTTAAAAATGGCCGATGGTGTTTGCTTATTAGTGGATGCTTTTGAAGGACCAATGCCACAAACTCGTTTCGTATTACAGAAAGCTTTACAATTAAATTTAAAGCCAATTGTAATTATCAATAAAGTAGATAAAGAAAACTGTCGTCCTGACGAAGTGCACGATGCGGTTTTTGAATTATTCTTCAACCTTGATGCAACAGAAGATCAATTAAACTTCCCTACTTTCTATGGTAGTGGTAAGAATGGTTGGTTCAATGATAGTTTAACACCATGTGATGATATTACTCCATTAATGGATGGTATCTTGAAATATGTTCCAGGTCCAGATGTAAAAGAAGGTCATACACAAATGCAAATTACTTCTTTGGATTACTCTACTTTCTTAGGTAGAATTGCCATTGGTAAAGTGGAAAGAGGAACCATTAAAGAAGGACAAAACATTGTGTTGGTTCAAGCAGATGGTAGCATCAAAAAAAATAAAGTAAAAGAATTATACGTATTTGAAGGAATGGGTAAACGTAAGGTAACAGAAGTTGTTTCTGGTGACTTATGTGCTGTGGTAGGTTTAGAAGAATTCAATATCGGTGATACTATTGCTGATCCAGAAAATCCAGAAGCATTACCAATTATCAGTGTAGACGAACCTACAATGAGCATGACTTTCAGTATTAATAACTCTCCATTCTTTGGTAAGGAAGGTAAGTTTGTTACTTCTAGACATATTCGTGATAGATTGATGAAAGAAACTGAGAAGAACTTAGCATTACGTGTTGAAGAAACAGATAGTGCAGATAGTTTCTTGGTATATGGTCGTGGTATTTTACACTTGGGTGTATTGGTTGAAACAATGCGTCGCGAAGGATATGAATTAACTGTGGGTAATCCTCAAGTATTAGTAAAAGATATTGATGGTAAAAAACATGAGCCATTTGAAATCTTAGTGGTAGATGTTCCAAGTGAATTTAGCGGTAAAGTAATTGATTTAGTTACTCAGAAAAAAGGAGAGATGTTGATCATGGAATCTAAGGGTACCATGCAGCATTTAGAATTTGATATTCCTTCAAGAGGTTTGATCGGTTTACGTTCTCAAATGTTAACTCAAACTGCTGGTGAAGCAGTGATGGCACATAGATTCAATGAATACAAGCCTTGGAAAGGTCATATTCCTGGAAGAAGTAATGGTGTATTGATTGCTAAGTTTGGTGGTACTACTACTGCTTACTCAATTGACAAATTACAAGATAGAGGTAGATTCTTTATCGAGCCAGGTGAGGAAGTGTATGCTGGTCAAGTATTAGCTGAGCATATTAAACCAGGTGATTTGAATATTAACGCTGTGGAGATGAAGAAATTAACTAACCACCGTGCGAGTGGTTCTGATGATAGCGTTCGTATTACTCCAAAATTACAATTCACTTTAGAAGAGTGTATGGAATATATTCAGTTTGACGAGTGTATTGAAGTGACTCCAAAGTCGGTTCGTATGCGTAAGTCTTTGTTAGATGAAAATGATCGTAACAAAGCATCTAAGTCAGGCAATCAATAGTAGATGACTATTGAAATAAAAAAAGAGGGACTAAATTTTAGTCCCTCTTTTTTTATCACTTTCGCAATTTTTAATTTATTGCAACGCCTTCCACAACATATCTTTCAGCTCTGTCAAATTAGATTGTATAGCTGAGGATATAAAAATATGCGGAATATTTTCTGGCAATTCTTTTTCAATAGCTTCTTTTAATTCATCATCTAATAAATCAGATTTACTAATTGCAATGATGAATTCTTTTTGAAGCAATTCGGGATTGAAAGCTGCTAATTCGCTTTTAAGAATTTCAAATTCTTTTTTATGATCGTTTGAATCTGCAGGAATTAAAAATAACAAAACAGCGTTTCTTTCGATATGTCTTAAGAATCGATGTCCTAATCCTTTTCCTTCTGCAGCTCCTTCTATAATACCTGGCAGGTCTGCAATACAGAATGATCTATTATCTCTATAGGCTACCATGCCTAGTTGCGGTGTTAGAGTAGTAAATGCGTAATTGGCAATTTTTGGTTTGGCTGCAGTAATAGTAGATAACAAAGTAGACTTACCTGCATTCGGAAATCCTACTAAACCTACATCGGCTAAAACTTTTAATTCAATTTGTTTCCAGCCTTCAATACCTTCTTCACCCGGTTGCGCGTATTCAGGTACTTGTTGTGTTGCGGTGGCGAAATTGCTATTACCTAATCCGCCTCTTCCGCCTTTCATCCAAACTATTTCTTGACCGTCATGTAAAATTTCTGCTTCTACAATTCCTGTCTCTTCGTCCTTTGCAATAGTACCTAAAGGAACTTCAATAATAATATCTTTCCCATCTCTACCGGTACAATTATTTTTACTTCCATTTTCTCCATTATCTGCAATAACGTTTTTATAATAACGTAAATGCAATAAAGTCCATAGCTGCGCATTACCTCTTAAGATAATATGACCTCCGCGGCCACCATCGCCACCATCTGGTCCGCCTTTTGCTGTTAATTTATTTCTAAGGAAATGCCTACACCCTGCACCGCCATGACCGCTATGCGCAAAAATTCGGATGTAATCAATAAAATTCTTTTCAGACACTAGTTAAGTATTAATGCACAAAGTTAGTGCAAAAGCCTTACTTGTTCGCCTTTAATCCGTCAATCAAAATAGTCACCATGTTTTGCTCTAATTCTTCGGCGCTAATTTTTTTGGTAGATCTATGCCAACTTTCAATTCCACTTACGGCATGTAAGAATATTAATACCACTGTTGGAGCATCAATTGCTTTGATTTCTTTATTGCGAATTCCTTCTTCAATGATAGCAGCCAATCTTTTACGATAAACTCTTCTTTGATTTTGGTAATTAGATAAATAAGGGTCTGATAAATGCTTCCATTCTGTATCATTTACATATACTTCTTCGTAATGATTGATCATTTCATCAATATGGAAACGTAAAATCTTTTCCATTTTTTGCAAAGAACTGATATTCTCGGATTCTATTTCATCCAATTTTACCATAAAGCGGTTCGCAACATTGAACACTAATTCGTGTAATAACTCGCTTTTAGATTTAATATGATTGTATAAACTAGCTGCTTCCACACCTACTGCTTCAGCCAAATCACGCATACTTGCGGCTTTATATCCTTTTTCTCTGAATAAAGTGGCTGCTTTACTAACAATAACGTCTTTTCTGGAAAGGTTCTTTTCGGTCTTAATTCTAGCCATAAAACTAATGTTTTTGTGATTTGTTAGTACAAAATTATAGAATTAATGCCATGAAATACTAATATTTTTTAAATAATTTTGCATTTTTGTTAGTTTCTGATTATCAAGCACTTAAAAATTCGTAGTTTCGCAGCTGAAAAAAACCTAAATACATGTCTTTAGTAGTAGTTGGATCAATGGCATTTGATGCTATAGAAACTCCCTTCGGGAAAAGTGATAAAATAATTGGTGGTGCAGCAACATATATTGCATGGTGTGCGTCCAATTTTACCCCAGTTAAACAAATTTCTGTAGTGGGTGGAGATTTCCCTCAATCAGAATTAGACGCCTTGACGAATAGAGGCGTAAACTTAGAAGGTGTGCAAATTAAAAAAGACGAAAAAACATTTTTCTGGAGTGGTAAATATCATTTAGATATGAACACCCGTGATACATTAGATACTCAATTGAATGTTTTAGAAAATTTCGAACCAGTAGTTCCAGATAGTTATCAGGATTGTGAAATATTGATGTTGGGTAATTTAGTACCTGCTGTACAAAGCAGCGTAATTAAGCAATTAAAGAATCGTCCAAAATTAATTGTAATGGACACCATGAATTTCTGGATGGAAATTATGATGGACGATTTAAAACATACTATTAGTTTAGTAGATGTTTTATTAGTGAATGATAGTGAAGCACGTCAATTAAGTGGTGAGTATAGTTTAGTGAAAGCTGCAAAGAAGATAATGACAATGGGTCCTAAATATTTAATTATTAAGAAAGGAGAGCACGGTGCATTATTATTCCACAAGGATGAAGTGTTCTTCGCTCCAGCATTGCCATTAGAAGAAGTATTTGATCCAACTGGTGCTGGTGATACATTTGCTGGTGGTTTTGTTGCTCATTTGGCTAGAACAAAAGATATTTCTTTCGAGAACATGAAATCTGCTATTATTTTAGGCAGTGCGATGGCAAGTTTCTGTGTAGAAAAATTTGGTACACAGAGATTAACAGAGATCAATGTTGATGATATCAAAGAACGCGTTCAATCTTTTGTTCAATTAGTGAACTTCGATATTGAATTAGTTTAATTTTTTACAGAATTATAAATAAATAAAAATGCGTGTTGCAGTTGTAGGTGCCACAGGGCTAGTAGGCACAAAAATGTTACAAGTACTAGCTGAGAGAAATTTTCCAGTAACTGAATTAATCCCTGTTGCTTCTGCTCGTTCAGCGGGTAAGGAAGTGATGTTTAAGGGTAAGGCATATAAGGTAGTGGGTATGGAAGAGGGTATTGCTGCAAAACCAGCAGTAGCTATTTTTTCTGCAGGTGGTGGTACTTCAACAGAATGGGCACCTAAATTTGCTGCAGCAGGAATTCGTGTTATTGACAATTCTTCCGCATGGAGAATGGATCCGACTAAGAAATTAGTTGTGCCAGAGGTTAATGCTTCAGTACTAACTGCAGAAGACATGATCATTGCTAATCCCAATTGTTCTACTATTCAAATGGTAGTGGCATTGCAACCTTTGCATACTAAATACAAAATCAAAAGAGTGATTGTAAGCACTTATCAAAGTGTAACGGGTACAGGTAAGCAAGCTGTTGATCAATTAATGAATGAGCGAGCTGGCAAACAATTATCAGCAGAAGAGATGGCGTATAAATATCAAATTGATTTAAACGCGATTCCTCAAATTGATGTATTCTTAGAAAATGGATACACTAAAGAAGAAATGAAGATGGTAAAAGAGACTTGCAAAATAATGCAAGACGATTCTATCAAAGTAACAGCTACAACTGTGCGTATTCCAGTAATGGGAGGGCATAGTGAAAGTGTGAATGTAGAATTTGAAAATGAATTTGATTTAAAAGAATTAACAGCCATATTAGCTGCTGCTCCTGGTGTAGTGGTGCAACAAGATGACGCTGCTCAATTATATCCAATGCCTTTATGGGCACATGAAAAAGACGAAGTGTTTGTAGGTCGTTTGCGTAGAGACGAAACGCAAGCAAAGACTTTGAACATGTGGATTGTGAGCGACAATTTACGCAAAGGTGCGGCAACAAATGCTGTACAAATTGCAGAGTACCTAGCAAGCAAGGGTATAATCTAGTTAAGTGAGTTAATAAAATAACTTCTTTATTTTATTAACTCTATAAACTCGGCCTCGGTAATTATTTTTATCGAGGCTATTTTTTTGGCTTTCTCTAGTTTACTCCCAGCATCTTCACCAACTACCAAATAATTTAATTTACTACTGACTCCGCTCAAAATATGCCCACCTCTTGCTTCTACCATTGCTTCGGCATCTGATCTTTTTAGTTGAGTTAATGTGCCAGTGAATAAAAAATTTAAACCAGATAGATTGCCATCTACTGCAGTAGCATTAGTTTGAATCATATTTAATCCAAGTGTGGCTAATTCATTTATGAGTTGTATGTTTTTTTCGTCATTAAAATAATGTCGAATACTTTTTGCCACTTTTACACCTACATCTTCAAAAGATTGCAATTGTTCTTCGGTTAATTCAACCAAGTCCAAAATATGATGAATATGACTAGCAATTGTTTTTGCAGTCGTTTCTCCTACAAAACGAATACCTAATGCGTATATTAATCTGTATAAAGGTTGTTGCTTTGAAACTTCTATCGCTGCTTGTAAATTATCTACACTCTTTTTGCCAAAACCTTCTAATTTCCCAATGACAGAAAAGTCTAATTGGTAAATCTGGGGAATGTTTTTAAGTAAGCCTAGTTCATAAAATTTCCGAATATTGGCATCTCCAAAGCTCTTAATATCCATAGCGTCTTTGCTCACAAAATGAATCATGCGTTCTACAACCTGTGCAGTACATATAGGATTATTACATCTCCATACCGCTTCTGTTTCTTCTTTCTCTAGAGGGTAATCACAAACTGGGCATGTAGTTGGGAATTCGATTATTTTTTCTGTGCCCTTTCTGAGAGTAGGAATAGATTGCACTATTTGTGGTATTACATCGCCTGCTCTTTCAATGATAACTGTATCGCCCAATCTTAAATCTTTTTCTTTGATGTACTCTTCGTTGTGCATGGAGATACTTGAAACGGTTACACCCCCAATTGCTACGGGTTGTAGTTTTGCTACTGGTGTAACAGCGCCTGTTCTTCCTACCTGAAATTCCACATTTTCTAATAAAGTAGTTGCTTGTCTTGCTTTAAACTTGTAAGCAATGGCCCATCTTGGATGATGCGATGTCATGCCTAGTTTTTCTTGCAATGCAAAATCATTGATTTTGATTACTAGTCCATCTATTTCATAAGGCAAATGATCTCTTTCGATTTCGAAGTCTTTACAAAATTCAATCACACCGTCTATAGCATTAATTATTTTTTTTTCTTTTTGAGGCGACCTAAAGCCCATATTCCATAATAGTTCTAAAGAACCACTATGTGTTTTTAATAAATCAGGTGTTGCGGCACCTGGAACTAATGTGTAAAAACTAATATGATAAATAAAAGCGTCTAAATTTCTTTCAGCTACTTCTTTAGGGTCTTTCATGCGTAAGCTGCCAGCTGCTGCATTCCTTGGATTAGCAAGAGTAGGTAATTGTTTGGCAAGCAATTTTTGATTAAAATCTGCAAAAGATTTTTTACTCATTATCACTTCACCTCTTATCTCCATTTGCTGAATACCATATTGGGACATTGGTATACTTAGAGGTATAGACCTAATTTGTTTAATATTTTGTGTAATCTCTTCACCTGCTACTCCATCACCTCTGGTACATGCTCTAACTAGCATATCGTTTTCATATACTACGGAAATACTTGCGCCATCAAATTTTGGCTCAACACAATAAGTGATGCTATCTAATTGAGCACCTTCTTTTGCTTTTCGATCAAAATCGGACAAGTCTTCTGCATTATAGCTATTCTCTAAGCTCAACATAGGTACCAAATGAGGTATGGTTTCAAATTGTTGATTTAAACTATTCCCTACTCTTTGACTTGGAGAATCGGCACTAATTAAACTTGGATTAGCCGCTTCAATTTGAATTAACTGTTGGTATAGATTATCGTATTCAAAATCGCTTATGAATGGATTGGCTGCAACATAATACTGGTATTCATGAAATTTCAATACCTGTTTTAAGGCATCGATTTCTATATTATGAGGGTTTTTTATGAAATCCTTCGTAATGTCCTGAAGTGTCTGTATTTGTTCTTTATTGTACATGATTAGAAATGTCTGCTAAAATACAAATTGTTTTATTCTTTTATTTCGTATTTTGGCAACTAGAACGATTATTTCTTGATTGACTATGCTTGAAAACAACCCAACTTCTGCTGCGTTATTAGTAAGCGGCTACCCAAAAGTGCCATTAACAGTGGACTGTGTCATTTTTGGTTTTACAGACAATACACTTAAAGTGTTATTAATTAAAAGTGATTTGGAACAATATCTGGACCAATTATCACTTTTAGGAGATATGGTTCAATCCAATGAAGACTTAGATAGCGCTGCCAACAGAGTTTTATTAGAGAGAACGGGTATGCAAAATGTGTACTTAGAGCAAGTGCATACTTTTAGTAAAGTGGATAGACATCCTGGTGGGAGGGTAATCACTACCGTGTATGCCTCTTTATTAGATTTTAAGCATCAAGAATTGAAAATTCACGAAAACGAGCTAAAATGGCATGCATTAGATCAAATTCAAGAAATGGCATTTGATCATAAATTTATTTTAGAGGTTTGTCATAAATGGTTGCAAAAGCGCATTCAAGAACACCCCTTGGCATTTAGTCTGTTACCTGAAAAATTCTCTTTAAGACAGTTACAAAACGTATATGAGGCAATTCTAGGCACACAGCTTGATAGAAGAAATTTTAGAAAGAAGTTTGCAAGCATGGGCTTGCTGATTGATACTGGTGAAATGGAAGTACATGTAACGCATCGTCCAGGTAAGCTGTATAAGTTCGATTATTCCCAATACGAGATAAGTAAGCGAAATTGGGTGGGTATAGATTTTTAAATACCTTTAGGCACTTTTACAAATAGGTATTACTATGTTATATTCAATGACCGGTTACGGTAGAGCTGAGGCAAATTTTAATGAAAAGACTTTTATAGTTGAAGTCAAATCTTTAAACGGCAAGCAGTTTGATTTACGCTTAAATATTCCTTCTCCCTTAAAACCTTATGAGGTAGAGATTAGAAATAAATTAAATGAAATCATTTTAAGAGGTAGTGTTGAGTGTACGATACAAATTAAGTCTAATGGTGTTTCAAAGCCAATAAGTATCAATAAAGAATTAGCTAAATCCTATTATCAACCCATTGTGGAATTAGCCGACGAGCTGGGTATTACAAAAGAAAATATTTTAAGTACTTTATTGAAAATGCCTGACGTAGTTGCTTCCACAAATGAAGTTTTTACTGAGGAGGAATGGAAAGAAATCGCTAGTGTGTTGCATAAAGCAATTGACTTATTAATGTTACATAGACTTGAAGAAGGAAAGTCGATTGAAAAAGATTTATTAGAAAGAGTAGCAGCTATTTCTGCACAACAAGCTGTTATCGAAAAAATCGAACCAATTAGAAGAGCAAAGGTTAAAGAAAATTTAGTAAAACAACTAGAACAACATATTGGGGCAGACAAATACGATCCTAATAGACTTGAACAAGAATTAATTTATTATATAGAGAAGATTGATATTTCTGAAGAACGTGTAAGATTGACTAATCATTGCGAGTATTTCAATTCTATTTTAAAAGAAAAAGATCCATCTAAAGGCAAGAAATTATCTTTTATTCTACAAGAAATGGGAAGAGAAATTAATACGACTGGCTCTAAGGCAAATGATATAGATATTCAAAAGGCAGTTATCTTAATGAAGGATGAATTGGAGAAAGCAAAAGAGCAAATTTTAAATGTTTTATAGGATGAAGCATTGGGGTAAATTATTTTTAGGACTTTATGTAGTAATTTCTATTGCAGCATGTCAAACTATTGACCTGTATGAACAGGTTACAACCTATCCGGATCACATATGGGAAAGTAAGCAGGCAAATCAATATCAATTTAATATTGCCGATTCAAATGCTAATTACAATATGTCTTTTATCATTAGACATCATAATGCATATCACTATAAAAATATTTGGCTACAAGTAATTACTCAGTCTGCAACAGATAGTGCTGAAAAGCAAACTGTGAATATTAATTTAGCAGACGATGCGAATGGATGGCTTGGATCCGGCATGGATGATATCTATGACCATAGGGTACTCATCAATACTAAACCTTTGAAATTGCCAAAGGGTATATTCAAAGTAAGTGTTCAGCATATTATGAGGGAAGATCCACTTCAAAATATTTTAACTACTGGTATCAGGGTTGAAAAGATAAAACCATGAAAATAGGACCAAAAAAAATATTCATTAATCCATTGAAATTAGTCAATGTGATTTATTGGGTTTTTTTAACCTATATGGTTGCTGCATTTATTTGGTGGTATGTTTCATTAGAAAAACAAAACGATCAAATTACGCAAATCAAATTAGAACAGTTGCAGTCTAGCCCAAAAGCAGATGCATCGCAATATCAGGCACTTCTAGATTATCAAGAAAGAAAAAGAAAGCAGTTTCTAGGTGAAGGCATTACCTTTTTATTTTTATTTCTATTAGGGGCCATCTATGTTTACAGGTCTTTATTAAAGCAATTAAGATACTCCAATCAGCAACAAAATTTTATGATGGCTGTAACTCATGAATTAAAAACACCTATTGCTGTTACGCAGTTAAATATAGAAACCATCTTAAAAAGAGAGCTTAGTCAAGAGCAGCAAAAACAGCTACTTGGCAACTCTTTGAAAGAAACACAAAGGCTAGATACACTTTGCAATAATATTCTTTTAGCATCTCAATTAGATTTGGCCGATTATCAACAGAATAAGCAATCAGTTGATTTATCCGATATGGTTTTAAATATGGTTAAATCTTTTGAAGAAAGATTTCCTACTAGAAAAATTATTGCAAGCATACAAGAAGGGGTTAACATGTTTGCAGAGCCTTTGTTGATGCAAATGCTTATTCAAAACTTAATGGATAATGCGCATAAGTATGCGCCTATTGAAACACCTATTGAAATCAAATTGATGCAAGATCAACATCAATTAGTTTTACAGGTTATTGATCAAGGTATAGGTATTCCCTTTTCAGAAAGAGAGAAAATTTTTGATAAATTTTATAGGGTGGGCAATGAATTCACCAGATCTGCCAAGGGCACTGGTTTGGGCTTGTATTTATGTAAGAAAATTGCCCAATTCCATCAAGCACAATTATTGGTTAACGAAAACCAGCCTCAGGGGACAATTTTTAGTTTTAAGGCAATGTTTTAGCTTTTTGGGCGTTATTAAAGGGTTAATTGTACAACATGTCTTTGAGCTCTATTGCAGATTTTCTACAACCCGTTAATTTAGACCTATTATCTAAGGATGAAGGCTATCGTGATACCCAATTGGGCAAACATATTAAGGTATATGAAACCCAGCTGCCGGATATTTCAGATGCAGATATGGTAATCATTGGTGCAGGAGAATGCAGGGGAGCGGGCTATGCCCTTTCTGATCATAGTTCTGCAGATGCTATTAGAGCTGCATTATATGCTTTATATTATTGGCATGCACAAGTGACGATTGCTGATTTAGGCAATGTGAAAATTGGACAGACAATCCAAGATAGTTACGCTGCATTAAGAACCGTTGTGGCTGAGTTAATCTTGCAAAATAAAAAAGTAGTGATCATTGGAGGTTCTCATGATTTAACACTACCTCAATATCATTCCTATACAAGTATCCCTACTTTGGTTAATGCAGTTGTTACAGATGCTAAAATCGATCTAGACTTAGAGGCAAGACTTCCTGCGGATCATTTTTTAGAAGAATTATTTACTGGCTTACCTAATCATCTGAATCACTATGCGCATATTGCTTTTCAGAGCTATTTTATGCATCCGCATATGCTGGAGACCATTGATAAATTAAGATTTGATTGTTTTAGACTAGGTGTAGTAAGAGAAGATATTGAAGAGATGGAGCCTGTAATTAGAGATAGTCATATGATGAGTTTTGATATTAGTGCTATACAAAATGCGCAAGCGCCAGCAAATATTATAACGCCTAATGGATTAAATGGCGAAGAAGCCTGTGTTCTGATGCAATATGCAGGCATGAGTTGGAAGACAAGTAGCATTGGGCTGTATGGCTACCAAGCAGAGTTAGATAATAATGGTTTAACTGCTATACAAATGGCACAAATGATTTGGTATATCATTGATGGCATTCAAAAAGGTAAAAAAGAGTCACCATTGTCTGCGCCAGAAAGATTCAAAGAATTTCATATTGCCTTTTCTGATATAGATACTCAATTTTTACAAAGCAAGAGTACAGGAAGATGGTGGATGCAAATGCATAATAAGGAATGGGCGCCTTGTAGTTATAAGGATTATTTAGTAGCTTCAAAAAACGAAATTCCAGAAAGATGGCTAAGAGCATTAGAAAGAGAATAGACGCATTCAGATTCATTCAAGTTTTAACAGTTATTGTTTTTTTTATAAGTTCTTGTGCTGTTCAAAAAGCGCAAAAAACTTTATTAAATACACCTGCCTTAAAGGGAGCACATGTAGGCATTGCAGTTTATAATGATAGCAAATCTACTTGGGTTGATAAACATCAAAGTGATTATTATTATACACCAGCTAGTAATGTCAAAATTCTTGCTACATATGTTGGATTAGCATTTTTAGGAGATTCTTTACCTGGATGGAAAATAGCTGAAAATGCGGATAGCTTATTTTTATTCCCTCAAGGAGATCCAAGTTTTATGCATCCCGAGTTTGCTTATCAACCAGTGCTTGATCTTATTAAAAAAACCAATAAGCAAGTGATGATTGCCACTACGCAATCTAATGATCGTTTTGAAAGTATGGGAGATGGTTGGGCTTGGAATGATTATGCAGAAGATTATCAACCTGAGCGCTCAAGAATGCCAGTATATGGCAATGTGGTACATTTTTACAATAAGGGCAATGCCTTAGCAATTAAACCTTTTTATTTTTTCAAGCAACAATCTATTGATTATGATGCTGTAAAAGCAAAACAATGGTCGAGAAAGAAAAATACAAATGACTTTTTTGTAAATACTCAAAAAAATAACGCAACCTATTTTCAAGTTCCTTTTGTACATGATCCTTCTGGCATTATAGAGGTATTAAATGACAGCTTGCAATTAAATAAACCTATTCAAGCTTTACAATATACT
This sequence comes from Bacteroidota bacterium, assembly GCA_046046935.1. Lineage (GTDB taxonomy): Bacteria > Bacteroidota > Bacteroidia > Chitinophagales > Chitinophagaceae > Sediminibacterium. The sequence goes on along the minus strand of JBJOIU010000002.1, from coordinate 9,858 downwards.
CCATCTCTTACTCAAAAAACTATTAAGACTATTCCAACAGATTCTTTATTAAAAATAATGATGAGTAGAAGCGATAATTTTTATGCAGAGCAAGTAGTGTTAATGGGAAGTGCTCAGCTATTGGGCAAAATGGATGACGGAGCCTTTATAGATAGCCTTCAGAAAACCGATTTGAATAATTTACCACAATCCATGCGTTGGGCCGATGGAAGTGGATTAAGCAGATATAATTTAAATAGTCCTGAAAACTATATTACTATATTAAAAGAGATGCACTCGAAATTTGGCGAGGCTAGGGTTAAAAATATTTTTGAAAAAGGCGGAGAAGGAACACTAGCGGCTTATTATAAAAATTTTCCTGGAACAGTATATGCCAAAACAGGAACCCTGGGTGGTCAAATTGCATTAAGTGGGTTTATATATACCCAAAAAAATCAAAAATTATATTTCTCAGTATTAGTGGCGAATCATATGAGCAAGACCACGGCAGCGGTTAGAAGGGCTGTGGAAGCATACTTGGTAAAACTGGCAAAGTTGAATTAAATGCTTGGGTTCTTTATTGAGTAAACAATCCGTCAATATATCCTTCGTTTAAGGAGATATAAGTGGGTGCACCTGTAGCAGTTACTTGAGGTGTTTCGCATTCACTTAAAGCGTTAATCAGCGTTCTCATTTCTAATGTGGTTAATTCTTTACCTGCCTTAATGGCCATTTGCCTACTCATGCATCGAATTAATTTTTCTCTCTTACTAAAATTTACATTAGTACTGAAATGTTTGAACTGTTCTAACAAAAGTTCAATGGCATTTTTTTCATTTCCTGCATCAACATCAGCAGGGATACCTTGTATGACAAAGCTATTTGGTCCAAAACTTTCTAATTCATAGCCAATCATTGCTAAGTCAGGAATAATCTCTTCTAATAAAGCTGTGTCCGAAGCGCTTAATTCTAATACCACAGGGAATAAACTTTTCTGAGTAGCATGTGCTTGCATACTTGCCTTTTGGTATTTCTCGTATAATATCCTTTCATGTGCTAATTGCTGATGAATCATTAAAAAACCTGAATCAGCTGGAGCAATGATATATGTATTATGTATTTGAATTAAAGGGGCATCTTCTAAAGTAGATAAGTTGTTCTGTGTTTTATCAAACCCCATCGACGAGGGTTTTACAACATATTCTGCAGTAGGTTCTGCACTAGGAATAGTAGAAAAATAATCTTTCCATTGTCCGTCTTGCTTATTGGAGCCACTGGACTTTGGAATAAAATGGGCTTGATTTTTTTGAGTAAAACCTGCGTATAAACTATTACTTGTAGTTTGATTTATTTTTTCTTCAGTAAAAGGCTTTTGTACTGCATCCAGGCTTTGTATATTAGCGTCCAAAGAAAAATCTAAAGAAGGTGCAATGCTAAATTGTGCCAATGCATGCTTTACTGCAGCTTGAACAAAAGCGTAAATAATTTTATCGTCTTCGAATTTAATTTCTTGCTTGGTAGGATGTACATTAATATCAACTTGTGCAGGATCTACATCTATGTATAAAATATAACTAGGGAAGCTCTCTTTTGGAATTAAACCTTCAAATGCATTTGCCACAGCATGATGTAAGTAGGCGCTTTTAATAAATCTTCTGTTGACAAAGAAGTATTGGTCACTTCTTGTTTTCTTAGCAGTTTCAGGCTTGCCTACAAAACCTGCAATATTCAAATAATCAGTATGTTCTCCTACTGCAACTAATTTGGCATTATAACTATTACCTAAAACCTGGATAGCTCTTTGCTTAAAACTGCCTCCTTCCCAATGAAAAACTTCTTGCCCATTATTATTAAGGCTAAAAAATATTTCAGGAAATGCTAATGCAACTCTTGTAAATTCATCAATAATATGTTTTAACTCTGCTGCGTTGCTTTTTAGAAAATTTCTTCTTGCAGGCACATTGAAAAACAAATTCTTCATACTAATGCTTGTACCCACTGGGCAAGCGGTGGCAGTTGTTTCTACAATTTTACTGTTTTCGACAATCACTTCTGTTCCTGTTTCGTCTTCTGCTCTTCTGGTTTTTATATTTACTTGGGCTACAGCTGCAATAGAAGCTAAAGCCTCGCCTCTAAAACCCATGGTTCTTATCTGAAATAAATCTTCAATCGTGCTGATCTTACTAGTTGCATGTCTTCCAAATGCATTTTGTGCATCTTTGGGACTCATACCCTTGCCATTATCTATTACTTGAATTAATGCTTTACCTGCATCATTGATGATTAGCTGTATTTTAGTAGCGCCTGCATCTACCGCATTTTCCAACAATTCCTTAACGGCACTTGCTGGTCTTTGTATCACTTCGCCTGCCGCAATTTGGTTAGCTATATGATCTGGCAATAAATGTATAGTATCAGACACTTTTTATCTTTTTGAAGTGTGTAAAAGTAGTAAATTTGCCTCTTAAAATTCCATCTTATGCTCAGAACGGCAGACATTCAAAAATTAGCCCATCATTACCTCCCAAAAGACTTTAATTTAACCGATTGGGCAAGCCTTGAGCCTTATTTTAAAGAGTTAACCGAAAGACCTATTAACCATACAAAGGACCTTGAAAAATGGTTGCAGGATTTAAGTGAATTAGAGGCTTTTATTAGCGAAGATGCTTGTTGGAGACAAATTAAAATGACCTGCGATACAACAGATAAAAGTTTGGAAGAAGCATTCAATTTTTTCTGTATGGAAATTCAACCCAAAATGCAGCCTTTTGCAGATGCTTTGAATAAAAAATTAATTGCTTGTCCGTTTACTAAAGAATTGGATCAAGCACAATATTTTACTTATTTAAGGTCTGTACAAAAAAGTATCGATTTATTTAGAACAGAAAATATTGCTATTCAAGCCGAATTGAGTGTGTTGCAACAACAATATGGCACCATTGCTGGCAAAATGACTATCCAACATGAAGGACAGGAATATACTTTACAACAAGCAGCACAATTCTTAGAAAGCGAAGACAGATCTATAAGAGAATCGGTATATAGAAAAATTCAAGAAAGAAGACTAGAGGATAAAGAAGCAATGCATATATTGTTTACCGACCTGATTCAAAAAAGAAATCAAGTCGCCATGAATGCTGGTTTTGCAAATTACCGAGATTATAAATTTGTAGAACTTGGAAGGTTTGATTATACAAAAGAAGATTGTTATCAGTTCCATGAAGCGGTAAAATTACATGTGCTTCCTTTGATTGATAAAATTTATGCTAGAAAAAAACAAAAGCTTGGCTTAGACACTTTAAAACCTTGGGATACGGAAGCAGAGCCAGCTGGAACAAAACCTTTGAGACCTTTTACCGATGGTAAAGATTTGTACGAAAAATCTGTTGCTTGTTTTGAACAATTACATCCATTCTTTGCGGATTGTTTGAAAAAGATGAATGCATTAAAGCATTTTGACTTAGAAAGCAGAAAGGGTAAAGCACCTGGTGGATACAATTGTCCACTAGCAGAATCAGGAGCTCCATTTATTTTTATGAATGCAGCAGGACAAATGAGCGATGTGACAACAATGGTTCACGAAGGGGGACATGCTATACATAGTTTCTTATCCCATAATTTATCTTTGAGCGCTTTCAAAGAATATCCAATGGAAATTGCGGAAGTAGCAAGTATGTCCATGGAATTATTTAGTATGAATCATTGGCAATCTTTTTTTGATAATGATATAGATTTAAATAGAGCTAAAGAACATCAACTTGAAAGAACCATTACAATTTTTCCTTGGATTGCCATTATTGATAAATTTCAACATTGGGTGTATGAAAATCCCAACCACACCATTGAAGAACGAACTAACACTTGGACTAGTATTTTAAAAGAATTCTCCACTAATAGTATTGATTACACTGGCCTAGATGCTTTTAGGGCTATTGGCTGGCAAAGACAGTTGCATTTATTTGAAGTGCCTTTTTATTATATTGAATATGGAATTGCACAATTAGGCGCTATTGGTATGTGGATGCAATACCAACAAAATCCGAATCAAGCATTAGAGAATTATATGAGCGCGTTGGCTTTGGGGGGTACTAAAACACTTCCTGAATTATATAAAACAGCAGGTATTGAATTCAATTTTTCTCCTGAATATGTTCAAAAATTAATGGATTTTACCAACAAGCAATTAGAACAATTATATGTATAAAATCAACACCATCTTTATGAAAAAATTAATTATTTGTTTCAGTTTTATGCTATTAGGCTTTAGTGCTTTTTCACAACATCAAGCACCAGCTAATGTTTCTTCTGGCAAAAATAGTGATCCAGCTATGCCAACTTATATTGTGAATGGGGTAGAGACTCCTTATGCAAAAGTGCTTAAAATAAATACCGCTACTATAGAAAGTATGGATGTATACAAAGGACCAGATGCGATTTCAAAATTTGGCGCTAAATATAAACACGGTGTAGTAATCGTTAAACTAAAGAAAGCTAAAAAGTAACTAAAAAAATACCCTCCTAATTGGAGGGTATTTTTTTTATGCGTTATTGTTATTATTATTTTGTGGAGGTCTCCTATCATTTGGTCTAGGGCCATTGTTATTAGGACGAGGACCATTATTTCTAGGGCCATTGTTGTTGGGTCTTGGACCGTTGTTATTAGGGCGAGGTCCATTGTTAGGGCCAGCATTTCTTGGACGATCATTTCTTTGCTGATCTCTTCTTCTTCGATCGTTTTTCTCCAGGCTCTTCAAACTAATTTGTCCTACTAATTCAACAAAACTATTTTCTACTTCTTTTACTTTACTATTAGTTAACTCAACAGCTTGTAATTCATCAACTACAACGCCTTGTTGATTTAATCTTTTAATTTCTTTTACTCTTTGTATCGTTAAAGGATAATGTTTGGTATTATTTGGTAATGTATACCACATTAAGTTTTTGAAAATATCTTTCTTAATTAAGAATGCTTGACCCATTGCTGTTTGTAATGTATCAGCGTAGTCTGGAAAATCTTGCAAAGCATCTAAATAAGTATCTAATTCAAAATTCAAACAACATTTCAATCGACCGCATTGTCCACTTAGTTTTGTTTGATTGATAGATAGATTTTGATAACGCGCAGCAGTAGTGTTCACGCTTTTGAAATCATGTAACCAAGTACTACAGCATAATTCTCTTCCACAGCTTCCTATGCCCCCTAATTTTGCAGCTTCTTGTCTGATACCAATTTGACGCATTTCTACTTTCACCTTAAATTCACCTGCAAATATTCTGATCAATTCTCTAAAGTCAATTCTGTCATCCGCAGTATAAAAGAAAGTAGCTTTTTTCCCATCAGCTTGTAATTCTACTTCACTTAGCTTCATGGCTAATTTTAAATGACTTGCATGAGTTCGGCTTCTTGCTAAAATATCTGCTTCTCTGCTCTTACTTATTTTAAAAGCTTCAATATCTCTTTCGTTACTAGCTCTTACAATTTTTTTCATTTCGGCGCTAAACTCATCCACGCCTCTTTTCTTCATTTGAATACGCACTAGTTCTCCAGTAATGGACACTTCACCCACATCAAATCCATTCACGCCTTCTACTGTTACGTAATCGCCTTTTTCAAAATGTTGTAAAGTAAGATTTCTGTAAAATTCTTTTCGGCTACCTTGTTTAAAGCTAATTTCCAACACTTTACATTGACTTTCTGCATCGTCAATAGGTAGATCACGCAACCAATCGTGTACATTTAATCTATTACATCCTCCCGAGCTACAGCCGCCATTACTTTGGCAACCTCCTGGTTTCCCAGTTCCGCAAGATCCACATCCCATATATAATAAGTTCAGACTGTTAAAAATGATAAATACCTAGCTAGCTTCTGCACCCTTCTTTTTCACTTGAGCCTAGCCTTCTGTCAAAATTAAGGTTTTGTTCTGAATGATATGGTAGAACTTGATACCCAATGCCATAAATAGCATTTTGGGGTTGGCATTTCTTTCGATATAATATACAGCCCTGTCTAGTTCTTGGATCATGGCTTCTAATTGACCAATTCCGGCAATTTTGTTAATTCTCAAGGCAAAATCCTTCAAATCTGGGTCTAAATGAAGGTCTTTCCCTAATACTTTTAGTCGTATACTTTGCTCTAACAAGTGATTAAAGTACTTCAAAAACTGTTTTTGAGGCTCTCTTCCCATTTTACTGGTTTCGTCCACCCATTTGGCCTGAGCCACGGGACCATTTTTTAAAATGGCATTCAACCAGTCCCTTATTTGAGCTAAAAAGTCTGCATCGCTATGTTGTAATAAATGTAAAGCCTCTCTATAATTGCCATCCGACATTAATGCCACTTGAGTAGCTTTTTCTGGAGCAATATTTGCTCTTTCAATCAACGCTTTTTCAATAGAGGCAGCGCTTAATCTTGGTACTCTAATTAATTGACATCTACTTAAAATGGTAGGCAAAATATTTTCTTCCGATCCTGCTACTAAAATGAAAATAGTATTTGCGGGTGGTTCTTCTATTAACTTTAATAATTTATTTCCCTCTTTACCTAAGTATTCAGGCATCCACATTACTAGTACCTTATAATTGCTTTCAAAACTTTTGAAAGAAAGTTTTTTAATGATCTCGCTGCATTCGTCAGCGCTAATATTTCCTTGTTTATTTTCTGCTTTGATAAATTGTAACCAATCAAAAACATTACCATAGGGATAGCCATTGATAAATTCTCTCCACTCTTCTATATGATTAGTGCTAAGATTTTTTTGACCTGGCTTTTCTGTAATAGAAGGAAAAGAAAAATGCAAATCAGGATGCATTAAACTGCTCGCTCTTTGATATGAGGGCAAGTGCTCAATCTCGTCAGGTCCAGGTATGCTTACTGATGCAGTGTTTTCAGTAGGAGCTGCGAACATATCTACCACCGATTCTGATGCTCTTGGAATACTTACAATGTATTGTGCAAATGCAATGGCCAAAGGCAGGGCACCAGCTCCTTCAGGTCCAATCATTAACATGGCATGACTCAGCCTTTGATGCTGTACCATGTCTACCAATTGTTGTTGGAGTTTTTCTTGACCAATTACTTCGCGCAATAACATGCAGCGAAGATAAAGTATAGTTATGTAAGCGCCTTATTTTAAATGGCTCAAAATGGCGTCGCTGTCTGGCTTAACATTGCTAGGATAGTAAGCAATCATTTTGCCGTTTTCGTCTAATAAAAATTTATTAAAATTCCAGCTGATCGTAGCGTCTACAACTCCATTTTTGGATTTTTGCGTTAACCATTGGTAAATAGCAGCAGTATTTTCGCCTTTCACGTCTACCTTGTCCGCTAATGGGAATGTTACCCCATAATTCTTTTTACAAAAATCAACTATCTCTTGATTTGAACCAGGTTCTTGTCCGCCAAATTGATTACATGGGAAACCAATGATAACTAATTTGTCTTTGTATTGCTCATACACTTTTTCTAAAGATTCATATTGTGGTGTATAACCGCATTTGCTAGCAGTATTGACAATTAATATTTTCTTCCCTTTAAATGAAGACATCTTAATATCCTTTCCATCGATGCTTTTCACAGTGAAGCCATGAATACTTTGTGCATTTAATGCAGTCATTGATGCCATTAGGAGTATGCTTAATAATAGTTTCATAAATCGTTTATTTAAGTACTACAATGTAACATTAAAAAAGCAAAAAGGTTGACTAAATGGTATAAGCGGCGGCAAAAAAACTTAATTTTTGTATTTCAATATCTTCTAAACTAATTGCTGCAGCCTCTATTGTGGCACCAGTAGTAAGGATATCGTCAATTAATAAAATATGCATGTCGGTTATTTTCCATGCATTCTCTACTACAAAACTTTGCCCAATAGTATCCATTCTTTTTACGCGGTCTTTATGGGTTTGACTTTCTGATTCAAAAGGCTTTAATAATACATCTTCTATAATGGGTATGCCTGTGATGGATTGAATTCCTTCACACAAAATGGTTGATTGATTATATCCCCTTTTCTTCCATTTTGCTGCAGTGATTGGAATTGGAATCAGACAATCAATGGCATTATTTTTTATGTATGCTGCAATATAAGTTCCCATTAACCTGCCTAGCATCCAGCCCGCTTTTTTATTGTTCTTGTATTTTAGTTCGCTTATTAATAATTGCACGATACTTTCTTTTGTAAAAAACAATAAAGCATTGGCAAGGTCAAAAGAAATTCTTCCCCAAAATATTTTTTGAATGGAATTGTCTATTTCGTTAGCGAATTCGGTGTAGGGAAGTTCATGAATGCATTTATTGCATAATACATTTTTCTTCTCCAATTGATCTGTGCCACAAGCCAAACAAATATGCGGATACCATAGATGTACAAAAGCATCTATGTACTGCTCTATTAAATGCATTGAAAATTTTTAGAAAAATAATTGGTATGCCTGGTCTACTCTTTCTATTGCAATAATTTCTATTGCGTGTTTTTTAACATCTATTCCTTTTAAATTAAAAGAAGAAATAAATATTTTTTCGAATCCTAATTTTTCTGCTTCTGCTATTCTTTGTTGAATTCTATTCACTGCTCGGATTTCTCCATTTAAGCCCACTTCTCCTGCAAAACAAATGCCCTGTGGCAATGGTACATCTTCGTAAGAAGAAAGTAATGCAAGTATCACAGCAAGATCTAAAGAGGGGTCTTCTATTTTTAAACCTCCTGCTATATTTACAAATACATCCTTCATGCCAAAAGCAAATCCGCCGCGCTTTTCTAATACTGCTAATAATAATTGTAATCTTCTTAAATCAAAGCCAGTCACAGTTCTTTGAGGAGTACCATACACACTTTGTGTAACTAATGCTTGCACTTCAATTAATAAAGGGCGCATGCCTTCCATGCTAGCTGCAATGGCGCTTCCACTTAATGAATCATTTCTTTGTGCAATTAAAAATGCAGAAGGGTTGGTCACCACTTTCATTCCTTCTCCAGTCATTTCATAAATTCCTAATTCGCTTGTTCCGCCAAATCTATTTTTTAAAGTACGCAACATTCTGTAAGCGTAATGTCTATCACCTTCAAATTGTAAAACGGTATCCACCATATGTTCCAAAATTTTTGGACCAGCAATAGAACCTTCTTTAGTAATATGACCAATTAAGAAAACAGGGGTACCTGTTTCTTTAGCGAATCTTTGAAACTCGGCAGCGCATTGTTTTATTTGAGAAACACTTCCTGCACCTGCTTCAATTAAATTAGATTCGATGGTTTGTATTGAATCCACAATTAAAACAGTGGGCTTTAATTTTTTGATGGCTTTAAAAATGGCATTGGTTCTTGTTTCTGCTAACAAATAAAAATGTTCGTTTTTTAATTGCAATCTATCTGCGCGCATTTTTATTTGCTGGATACTTTCTTCACCGCTGATATACAAAACCGTTTGGTTTTTCATCATCAAACCCTGTTGTAAAAACAATGTACTCTTTCCAATACCAGGTTCGCCTGCGACCAAAACTATAGATCCTAAAACAATACCACCGCCTAATACTCTATTCAATTCTGGATCCGAGCTATCTATTCTTTTTTCTGATGTACTATTTACTTGATCTATCGCAATGAGCTCCGAGCCTTTTTGTTGATTGCTATAGCCATCCCAACCTGCTTCTTTTTCTTTACCCGCATCGATTAATTCTTCTGTAAATGTATTCCACTCATTACATGCCGGGCATTTTCCCACCCATTTGGTAGATTCATACCCACAATTATTACAAAAAAAGGCTGATTTGGCTTTGCTCATGGCGTAAAGATAATGGCTAGAGTAGGTTCTGTTTTTAAGTATTTACCGAAAAAAAATATTTTTAAATTATTACAAACTTCCAAATGTTAGTTATTG
>JBJOIU010000001.1:0-111028 GCA_046046935.1 Bacteroidota bacterium | reverse complement strand
GAAATAGATTTACTAAAAAGCGTCCCTGTTATAAGTGTTACTCCAATATATTTAGATGATGGAAGAGGTGTTACAAAATTTATAATGAATCAAAACATAAACACTAGTTTAATTGGAGTATTATTTGTAATTGGATTACTTTTAATATCTATTTCAAAAGAAAAAAAAGAAAATATAAATGTTTTAAAAAATAGAGAAATGGCATTAATTTCAACATTAATTACAAATGCATTTTTTTTAACATTTTCATTTGTTTTCGTTTGGGGATTTGCTTATATCTATACATTATTTATTAATAGTTTCAGCACATTAATATTATATAATATTTACTATTATTATTACAGATATAGAAATTCAAAAATTTTATAGTACAAACTGATTATTGTAATCAATTAAAATGACCCAATACTTAGATAGGTATTAACTTTATTAAGTAACTATCTTTTTATGTCAAGCCTTCCCGAAATTTTAAAATAAGAGATAATTTTTTTTCTATTGACATCATTAGAAAAGAAATTTGATGAAATAAAAGTTCACTTCTTAATAAAAGTGAACTTTTTTCATATTAGCCTTGGTTATCAACGCCTTATTTTTTGAAGCGCTAAAGTTGCGCTAAAAAATGTTCAGTTAGGCGGCAAATTTAACCATACTGAATATTTTAGCCACACACTAAAATATATTCAAAATGGAACGCAAAGGAATTAAAACAACCACCTACTCTCTTGATTGGGATACAGTGATGAATTTGGAATCACGACTTTTAAGGGACTTTAAAACTAATAGGTCAAAGCATGAGGCACGCGCCTTACTAATGGTGTCAATTGGTGTACGTCTTGGATTGAGGGTAATAGATAACTTAACTCTTAAATGGGAGGACTTAATTCACCTTCAGGTTGGCGAAAGGTTTGTCAAAATCGAACAGAAAACAGGTAAAGAAAGAGTTCTAGTGATGTCTAGCAAGTTGAAGGAGGTGCTTGAGGTAGTACATGAGGCGTGCGCCCCAACTACATCACATTATATTATATCATCCCAAAAAACAAAAGGACTTAGACCAATTTCAGTTCAGTTCTTTAATCGTGTTCTAAAGGGTATATTGAAAGACTATAAGGTAAGATATATTGGTAACCCAAGCAGTCACTTGTTACGAAAATCATGGGTGGTAGGTGCCATCAAGAAGGGGTTTGAAAGTGGCGACCATTTGAGCTTGATTAAGGTGTCACGTTTGGTCGGTCATTCTAATGTTAGTACTACTCTTAGATATACAAATTTTGAAACTAGTACTGCACTTGGATTATTTGAGTTGGAATAATAAATGAATATCAACTTAATGCAAGTCTCTTAATAACATAAAGGGACATTGAATTAATTAAACTACATTTGTGCACCCCCAAAGGATAGATTAAAACAAAATCTATGAAAAAAGTCCTATTTGCTTTGGTGGTGATACTATCGTCTTGTACAAAAACAGAAACGAGTGATCCTGCTCCTCCTTCTGTGGTTGTAACTCCAACTACTCCAACGACACCTACAGTTCCAACAATTGCACCTGACACAGTTTTAGCAGCTAAAATCAATCAAGCACCAGTATTTCAGTTTCAAGGATTCAATTACGGACTTTGGGGTAAGGATTGGGGCTCTACCAAGTTTCCAAATTCAAAACTAATTGACTACATACAAGATTGCGGTTCAAATACAATCATATTTGATTGGGCTGTAAATTATAATGATGATGGCACACTAATCCCGATTGAAAGTAATGCAAACTACCATCCACCAATTGATGACATAAAACGTCTTGTAAAGTGGACTAAGGACAGAGGGTTCTTTGTTATTCTTAAACCACATGCTGCTGGTCAAACATCCATGGGTAATAGAAACATTTGGAGTACTGATACTACTAAGTTTAATCAAAAGTTTTTAGGCGAATGGTCAAAGTATCTTACTACGTTAATTAAGAGTGTAGGTACTACAAGTTTTGATGGTATCTGTATTGGCACCGAAATGAATCATATTGATGATAGAAGAAGAGACGAATGGGTTTCCTTGATAGATAATGTAAGAACAATATTCAAAGGGCAGGTAACATACGACGGGTTATTCAACAGGTGGGGTTCTGTGCCAGATATAAACGAAGTTGTATTTTGGGATAAAGTAGATTTCATTGGTGTTTCCTTGTATGTGTCAGTTTCTAAGGATGATAATGCAACAGAAGACCAAATAGTGAATGGCTGGTACTCAAATTATGATTATAATCAAAATGAATTGGGGGATATAGGAAATGTGGTAAACTATTTGAAGAATCTTTCAGTAAAATACAATAAGAAGATATATGCAATGGAGAGTGGATATCAAAGTGCATCATCTGCTTTATTTAATACCAATGACTCACCTGGTACAACAAAGTCTGTTAATAATGATCTTCAAAAAAGAGGAATCAGTGGTTATTTTAGAGTATTGAATGCCAATCCTACATTATTTGCTGGAACAAGTATTTGGGGGATATCATCATTAGTTTTAGAGCAAATTAAAAACAACGACATTTGGTATACTCAGGAGTTTCCAACTTATGGCAAACCTGCAACGGATGTTATTAAATTGAATTACAAGAAGTAAAAAAAACGAGGCAATAAATTTGTCAAAATCGGACGCAAATTCCAGTTACAGATTCTTATAGATTGGTAATGATGAAATTATGCAAATGAGGATTTCACTTATCCCTTAGATTTTGTTTGACACATCAAAATCAGGGTCTAAGGTGAACTCTTCATCAGCTAAGTTTATGGATATGTAGTCATAGTAGTATAGCTCAATGATACCTGATAAGTACATAATCAAATCCTCCTTGTTACCTCCAATAAATATGGTATCAGTGTCCACTTTGGACTTTGCCAACATGATGTTTAACATCTTTGTGATGTAATCATAACTCTTCTTTTGATAAACTATGTTTCTGTCTTGCGAACCTTTTTCGAATACAAATACCGCTCTATCCTTGGGTACCGCTAATTTATTTTTTCTTGACATTGGTTGTTGATTTAATTAATTTCTTGTTATTACCTATTTGTTGTTCAGTTATTATTTGGTCTATTAAACGAGTGAATTGTTCTGTTGTTATTAGCAGCTTCATTGAACGTCTTTCCATATTTTGTTTTAAGTTGAATGTTTATAATAAATACAAATTAAATCGTCTAAACTTCAAATAATGGTCAATCCCATAAAACTATTTTTGGTCAAATAATTATAGATTTGAAATAAAAAATTTCTCGATATTGATATAGATATCCCAAATATTATTTTGATTTTAATTCTGTGGTAAATTGGTATTACATAGCGATCGCTTACGACAGATCGAAAAATAATTTATCTGAAATTTCGTATTGTGGATTTTGCATGTTATATTTTTAAAGTTATGATACAGGTTATTGCAAAATCTAAATTAACTGTCATAGATACCCAATTTTTATCATACTGACCTAGCCCATATTGGGTATTGGATTGGGTTAAGTATGAAATAACAAGAAAATATTAAAAATTATCAACCGATGCCAAATTACATCAATTATCAACTTAAAGTTGAAAGGACAACTGTGTGCCTAGAAGAACTAAAAAGCAGTAATAATAAGGCGTATTATTTTAATAATGAAATCGATTCAACAAATTTGTATAATGGAAACACAGAATATCTAAATTTTGATTCTTCCGAAAAGGAATATAATGAAGAAGATATCTTACTAGATGAATGTATTAGTTTATTTGAAGAAAAGAATTGCCCAATGCTCGAAGACTTAGAAATCGATTATGAAAAATTAGGTTGCCCTATCGAATTGACTGAATTGTATTATGATCGTATTCTAGATAAATTGGATAATGATATCTGGCTATTAAAGTCTTGGATCAGCAATTTTAATGAAACAAGCATTATTTCTTTCAAAAAATGGTTTATCAAAAATTTTAACACCAAAGAAGAAGAGAGTAACTATAACTATTATAACTGGTCAATTGAATTTACTCAAAATTTAATGCGAACTTCTTTAGATTATGTAGAAGAAAATTATTCAATTCATAAAAGTGGAGGAGGAAGTGAATATTTTTTTAATAAAATGGAGTTTTTGTATTGTGTCGCCAAAGCTTCATTCGAAGCTAAACTATTTGAGTTAATCGAAGATGATGGAGGAATATTTGAAGATGAAGATTAGTATAAATTCTTCAATTAACGTTGCAAGGTTGGTAGATGCATTAAATGCATCACCAACTCGAGCAACTAATTTGAAATACAAAATTTACTACTTCTTATCCCTTATAACAGACACTAACGACAACTATCGCTTAAACGAAAAAGCTAGTGGTTACCACAAACTTTGTTCAAACGAACTTAAAAAAGTAATTGGGAACAAGGATTTTTACATAATTAGAGAGTTGCTTTTGAATCAAAATGACCCGATAATTGAAGTGGATGGTTCATGGCATAATCCTAAAAACAAGAAAATCAATGGATTTTGTCAAGGTTATAGGATCACAACAAAATATAATACTGGGGAGATTGTATTTAAGACCATACCTTATAAGTTAAACAAGTTGATATTAAAGTATTTTGTGGCTGAGGTTTTGGATGAGCACACAGCTACAAGATATAGTTTTCTTCTAAACCAGTTTGAATGTAATATTTTGTCTTTTGACTCATTGGTTTATCAGTACATCTTCAATTTTGGTCAGCAGCTAATGCAACGTGTACATGATAATAATCAATATCAAATAAATCTTATTCATAATTTGATTGGAAGGTGGTTGTATTATATTAAACAGATAGGTAAAGGAAAAACATGGCGCAATGTATCAATTAAAAATCATAGGTTAAATTCATCAGTTACCAACCTGCCAAGATTGATGCGCCCATTTTTATTGTGCAATAATGAACCTTTGTACTGTGTTGACGTAAGTTCATCTCAACCCTATATACTATCATCTGTAATGAATTCTAGATTCTACTATGATACTGGCGAGGGATATAACCTTAAGACCATCTATCCAGAACTATATAAGGAATTGGTAGATAAAGGAAGTATAGATACTGGTTATATATATAATAACAATAATGGTATTCAATACTATTCTAATCATACTGGTTATACTAATAATAATACTTATTCAATTAATATATCTAACTCTTCTTCATTTATGTGGTGTAATTTTTTTACCACATCAGATATTGAAAGTATAAACAGATATACCCAGTCACCATTCAATTCAGATTTTTATATCTACGTATTAGATAGGTATTACGAATATGCCAATGCCACATGTAATCAGATACAAAAGAGAGACAGGGATAAGTTAAAGAGTACCATGATGTACGTATTATTTGACGATAACCAAAACCATAGGAATAATAACAAACTGATTCAGATATTCCAAACTGTATTTCCTGGAGTTGAGAAGTGGATTAATCAGATTCACCAATTAATTGGAAAGCAGCGCTTCTCTTACCTGTTACAACGTTCTGAAAGCTACTTGTTGCTAGGAGTAATATGTAGGGAATTTAATACGATATATCGAAATGCACCATTGTTAACCATTCATGATGGTGTCTTAACAACAGAAGAGTATCTGAAAAATCTAAATACTTTCGTTTTAAGACGACTTAAAGAATTAACAGGGGTTCTAGCAGGCTGCAAGATTAAATCGTCCCAGATTGATCCTAATCCACAAATACAAGATGTCGAAAAAGAGTGGTCTAAGATTGAACCAATTAACAGTGAGGATAAATATTCCAAAAATATGAGTGGAGTATTCAATTCGAATATCAAAAGGGGTTCCGAATTTTTGAAAAATTTTTCTGGATTTTTTTAATTTGAATTTTGACTAAAGGGTCTAACATGGAGAAATTTCTGGAAAATATTTCGCAAACAAATCCGATGTAATTAGTGTTTTAGGGGCCGGGCGGGGGGCAATGAAGGATACGTCAATTCTAAATCAATCCTTCCTGCTTACCATCCTCATTTACCAAAATAATAAATTATAAATCGTTCCGCAAGGAACAAGCGTACACTTGCTAGTAAAGTAAATCTGAGTTACAATTTTATTTTCAAAATTATTAGCATTAAATTTTGAATTTAATTTTTTTGCTGTTATATTTTATAAAAACATAAATTATATGAAAAAATTAGACATTGTATTTTGTAATTCATCATGGGATGATAATTACGGGGAAGGTTTCCAATGTACATTGGTATGGAAAAATAATGATGAACTAAAGAAAAGAATGAAAATAATGACTGAAAAAGTAGAATTAGTTTTTCGTCGTTATTATATTGACTATGATGAATCAGGGCTTTCTGAAAGTGAAATAGACATTCTTGAATCATAAGAAATACATATTGCGAAAAACTGTTTTATAAAATTGATGACATTATTAAAAGTCTTTCAACGTAAATTATATACATAAAAGTAGCATTAAAAGTAAATTCTTAGTTATACTAAAGTAAACTCACACCCCACAAAAAAATAGAGATTAGGGGTTTGAATATCATGTTCGACGAATACGTAAAGGAACCGAAGTCGCTAGACACATTAACACTTGAACAAGTGGCAGAGCGGATCCATGCTTCCAATGCAAAATCAACAAGAAAGTGGCTGCAAGAACGTGGAATACAAGTATACAGACACGCAAGAGTATCATTTGTTTACCAAATTGAGGTAGATTCTGAAATTGATAAACCATTTGTAATAAACCTTCGCAACAAATATCCTGACAAGTGGAAAGAGCGATACAGAGACGTTGTAAAAGACTTATCTGTTTACAACCTCACCATTTCAATGATTGAAGACTCTCCTACCCCAATTCCTTCTGTTAGGGCAAGAAGAATAAACAAGAAAGATGAAGACATATACAAAAGACTATTAGGATGAAAAAAATAACACTACCAAAGAATCCTTACAGGGGTCTAAAGATATTCTGTAGAACCTGTAGAATTGACAACCCAAAATGTAATCATTATGACCGACAGTTGTACCGCGTGCGAATCCATATTCCAGGTAACTCAAAAAGTGTTCGTACTAAATTCTTGGAAGCTGAGAACTACAATGATGCGGTGGCAGAATGCGTGGACTTTGAAAGAGAACTTAAATCGAATGGCTACGAGAGAACGATTGTTACATTTTCAGAATCTTCAACAGATTATAGCATTGGTGACGCCGTAGTAAAATACCGTGAGTACATGTCAGGTGAATCAAAATTTGCGCACTTAAAAAAGAATGTTTCTCAGGGTCATATTGATGAGTCCATTAGATACTGCTGGTTGCTGGTTGAAAATGTAGCACTTAGAAAAAACATCAAAAGAACCAGACCAACTAATATTGACATAAATGATGTATCCAACTTTTATAAATGGGCTGAAGAAAAGTATGCGCCAAAGACCTTTAATAAGGTTCTAATTGCGGTTCGCGCTTTTTTTGAATTCTTGATTGATATTGAAAATATTGACATGAAGAATCCATTTAGGAAGTATGTACCTAAAGTAGCTACTCCTCCTACTATCGATACAATCACAGAGGAAGAGTTTAACAGGATATTGGATGCGGTTGATACATTCGACCCAATACAGAAACTTGGCGGTAAAGGCGAGTCTAAAAACAGATATAGAAACTACCTAAAAGATGGATTCTACCTCTTCCTGTTAACAGGTGGTAGAAGAGAAGAAGTGGTTGACCTAAAATGGTCAGACATATACACATTGGACAGCGGCGTAAAAACCTTCATTGTTGAAAACCTAAAAGTGAAACGTATAAAAAAGAATGCAAAGGAATATGTCAAGTACTTCCCTATTAATAAAGACCTTGAGGATTTTTTGAATAAGCTCGGTATGGGTGAAAAGTTAGGAAAAGAAGAGTACATCCTATTCCCTGAAAGAGATTTTAGCTCCCAAGGTTTAATGGACATTTTAAGTAAGTGTTTTACCTACTACAAAGAAGCAGCTGGAATCACCAAGAACATCAGTTTAAGCAACCTTCGCAAGACCTATATCTCCTGGCACAACCAGGTATTAGGTGTTGATACGGGACTTGTAACCAATAGCGCTGACAGAAACGTCTTGAAGAACCACTACATCGATCCTAAAATTATGTCTGCGGTGGAGAAAGCAGCTTTGGAGGTTAGAGTGTTTGGGAAGAAAGGATAAAATTGAATTTAGATAACTTTGTAGTACAAAAATTTATAAATGAGTATTTCTAGAAGACATCATTATCTTCCAATTTTTTATCTTAATAATTTTACTGATGAAAATGAACAATTCGATGTTCTAAATGTAAAAATAAATTACATAAAACCTGGGCCACACTACCCCGCTAAATTCTTTTATGAAATAGATGATAACAATGTGAAAATCGAAGGTAAAGAAACAGATTTTATCGAAAAAGAGTTTGGGAAAATTGACGATAAAGCATCTAAAGTTTTTGAAAATATTCGCAAAAACATCACTCTAAATGAAGAAGAGCAAAGCACTCTTGCATACTTTATTAATTCTCTCTATTGGAGAATTAAACCGAATCAATCATTTGTGCATAGCCTTATTAGTAATGCATATACTTTAAATGACTTCGGATTAAAACTTGTACATGAAAATGGAGAAGAGATTCCATCAAATCTACATGCAGAGATTTTACAGAAAATGAAAAATGATAATGATTTTTTTAAATTTTATAGATTAATGCAAGCTCCACTTAACTATATTAAACATCTTAATTCGTCTATTCCTTATACTCATATCATAAATCTTGATTTTAATTTACCTAGCATTATAAGTGACAACCCATTTATCTTCAATGCGAATAATGTAACTTCACCAGCTACTGAAGAATTAATTTTTCCAATTTCAAACAAAAAAGTACTTATTAGAAGCTCTGTTGAGTCTTTGAAAATCATCCCTCAATTGAGATTTATGATTGACATGTATTTAGTAGAACAAGCAAGTGAATACATTGCATTTACTGATAAATTATACCTTGGACTTTTACAAAAAACATTCGAGAATGAATATGTAACATTAGAAAATCTAAAGAAAAGCATTTTTGAAAGTATCAGGAATTAATGCTAAATTCTTAAACCACCCTCACGCAAAATAAAAAACCACCTACGAATAAACGTAAGTGGTTAATTTCTGTTTATGAATTATTTAAAATAAGTCTAGTGAGAACCTGAATTTAATGCAACTTTAAAAACTTTTTTTCCTGCAGGTTTCTGACCATCAGTGCCAAAATTAGGATTATATCTTCCTGTTGGTAAATCTTTAAATGTATACATATTAGTTACTCTTGCCACATCAACATATTTTGTTGCTGCAGTATTTACTGCTGTCAATGCAATATCCAATAATGCTCCAGCGCCAGCTGAAACTGAAGTATTAAAGTCAACTTCTCCTCTTCTTGAATATAAAATTTCATTAGTCTTAGTAGATTTCAAAATATACTCTACCTCTACTTTCACAACAGAATAACTTTTACTCCATTTATGTATTATAGTGAAAAGTGCAATATCAGCTTGAAATACTTCTTGAAATTTAGTTAACGGTGCATTTAAAAATAATTCAGCGTCATAAGCGCTTTCTCTTTTCAAGATTTCCATTGATAAAAAGGATGGCACGACATAATATCCTGCATTTGCAAGAGGCACGTTTAATGTAGAGTGAAAATATTCTTTTGCATCAACATTTGTGGTTTTATTTATTGGCGGCATAATTAAAATGCTTAATGGTTTTTCTGAATACATTCCACTATAAGTATCAGCCATTTTAGAGGGCGTTGAGCAGCTGGAAAGAATTAAAATTCCTAAAACTGTGTTTATTATTATTTTTCTCATTTTTCTGTCATTTTTAAAATTCTGTCAATAAAAATCTTGGATTCAGGATATAATTCAATTTCTTTTTCAAGCATGGCCTTTCCTTCAGACATTCTATTAGCTTGTAATAGAACAAAACCATAGTCTGCATATACTCCAGGAGGAACAACACCTCTTGATCCATTTTGTTTTTTGATTATTTTCTCATAAGTTTCGATAAGTTGTTGTGTTGATTTTTCGTCACTTTTCTTTAAATAATTATAGCTTGCTGCTTCATACTTCCCCCATGAATACAGGGGCTTGACTGAGCAAGATGAAATCATTGTTATTAAAAGTGATAGAAATGCTAGTTTTTTCATGGTAAAATTATTTTTTTTGTTTCTTGAGATGATATAAAGATTTGTTTTTTGTATAGCAACTTATTTTTATAAGAAACACTTACATTGTGTGTTCCAGTAGAAATTGCATACACACGACCTTTAGTTTTTGTAGCTTTATCTTTATTCACTTCAGCTACAAATGTGGTTTTTTCATCAACAGAAACACTCAAACCTCCTTCGTAATCATTCGGTTTCCCAACAAATTCAAGAAATGCTTCGTTATCTAGTCCAGTAGATAAAGTTTTTATTCCACCGCAACCATTTATTACTATAATTGCTAAAGCTAAAATTAAGTATATCTTTTTCATTATTTAATTTCTTTAATAAAGTAATTGTTTATTTTTAATTTATCTATACTACCCTCAGAGAAACTCACCATAGAAAATTCGTTAATTGGAGTGTCCCCGCCCGAATAATCAATTTTAATTTTACCAACTGTTTTACCAGGTAATTCTATCATCATTCCAGTTTGAGGATTTTTTACACTTCTGCCTTTTTCTACAACTTCGTAAATGTCTCCAACTTTAAGTCCTTGACTTTTCCCTCCAGAAATCAATATTCCATTTTCATCATAAGAAAGAAAATATGATTTCCATGGCCTATCCATACAATTATTTATTATATTTTCAACAAGTTTAGATATAGCTGCAGAAATTGCTTTATCACTTAGAGTTGCGTCATAGTCGGTTTGTTTACCCAATCCCATTACAGTTTTATTGGTTGTTTCTGCTTCTCCTTTGGCCTCTTCTGAATATATAATTTGTCCAGTTGAAACATCTACCAATCTTATATTGACGCCTGCTTGAACTGTCTGGGTTTTACTTCTTGAGAAAACACTAACATCTCCAACATTCTTTCTTCCAAATTCTGTTATTGAACCAATAATCAAATAATCTGACCCAACTTTTTGAGGTGCTTCATTACCTGCAATTTTTAACTCTTGCTCTATCTTATCCATATCTTGTCGCTCAAGTAATATGAACTTATTTGATGAAGCAAGTTTAGCTGATAAGATATCAACAGCTTGTTTTCCTAAAGGGTCGTTAGCTTTATCATAAAATACTCCTTTTGCGTAAGTCGTTTCATTTGAAAATCTTGCAATTGCAACTTTTCTCTTTAAAGATTGCCCTTGTTCTTTAGTCTCTTCAATTTGACTTTCTACTTTTATAACTTTTCTCTGCGCATTTGTTTGTATTGAAAACACGCAAATAATAAATAAAACAATTACCTTTTTCATATTATACTTGAATTTCTGATTATGATTTTAAGTCTCATCAAGATTACTCATGCTACAAAATAGGGGGGGGGGTGTATTGTAGTATGTTAGATTTTAAAATTGTAAACTTAATTGAAATTAAAGATATAGCTATTTTTGCTAATATAAAATGAGATTTATCATTAAATCGCACTTTTCGATTATAGAAATCATGCAAATATTCAAAATATCTTGAAATAAAATTCATCAAAAAATGCATTGAGTAATTGTACCCAACCTCACGCAATTCCTCACGCAGAACCTCACGCAAAATAAAAAACCACCTACGGATTAACGTAAGTGGTTGATTTTCATGTAGCGAGACCGGGATTTGAACCCGGGACCTCAGGGTTATGAATCCTGTGCTCTAACCAACTGAGCTACCTCGCCGAATACCTATTGGTTATGCCCTTTTAGGGGTGGCAAATTTAGGATAAAAAATTGATAATTAAGGGTTCACTTGAAGCTTAAAAACAGATTTACCCTCAAAAAAGCCCTCAAATACATCTCCCCCATGTGTTGGACCCACTCCCGCAGGCGTGCCTGTATAGATTAAGTCATCTGGATATAAGGTGAAGTATTCAGTGATACTCTCAATGATTTGAGGCAATCCATAGATCATTAAAGATGAATCTCCTTCTTGTACTGTATTGCCATTTTGCGTCATGCTATAATGAAATGGATTTTCAAACATATCTTCTGTTAATGGAATCCACTCTCCTACTACTGCAGAATCGTCAAATGCTTTTGCTTTTTCCCATGGAAGACCTTTTGCTTTTAAATCGTTTTGGATATCTCTTGCAGTAAAATCTATCCCTACAGAAATTGCATCACAATAATCCATCACATGAGCATTCTTTACTTTACTTGCTACTTTATTTACACGCAACACTAATTCTGCTTCGTAATGTAAATCTTTGGTAAATGAAGGAATGGTTAAATGCTCTCCCTTATTTAACATAGCTGTACTAGGCTTCATGAAAATCACTGGAGATGTTGGTACTTCGTTTCCTAATTCTTTTGCATGTGCCACATAATTTCTTCCAATACAGTATATACTCATAATAGTAAATTTAAATAGTTCGATTTATTCGGGTTTAATATCTAATCCGTTCGCCATGGTCATGGTTCTTGACAATCCTATAGCTGCAAATGATTCTATTACTTCAACAGATTTTTGAATTTTCAAATCAATCGTTTTTCTTTCATCCTGTGCCCACTTTCCTAATACAAAATCTACTTGTTGTCCTTTCGCAAAATTGCTACCTATACCAAATCTTAATTTTGGATAAGCATCTGTCCCCAATGTTAATTGAATATCTTTTAATCCATTATGTCCTGCATCAGAACCAGATGCTCTTAATCTTAATTTATTAATAGGTAATGCTAAATCATCTACAATGGTTAAAGTGTTTTCTAGTTCCACTTTTTCTTTATCCATCCAATATTTAAATGCCTTTCCACTTAAGTTCATAAATGTGGTGGGCTTAACACATATAAATACTTTTCCCTTCCACTTTACTTCTGCTACTTCGGCTAATCGGTCCATCTTGAAAAATCCACCATGCTTAATTACAAATGCATCTAGCACATCAAAGCCAATATTATGCCTTGTGTGTGCATATTCTGCACCTATATTGCCTAGCCCTATGAGTAAAAATTTTGACATGCTATTTTCTTGGAGTCAAAAGTACTGATAAAATGCAAAAACCCCCTGATTGCTCAGAGGGTTTTTACTATTCAAATAGATTGAATTATTTTTTAGCACCTGCTTTATCAGCTGCAGACTCTTCTTGTTTTAATTGACGAGTCATTACTACTGAAGCAACTGGGATACGCGGTGAGTTCATGATCTCCATGTTTGGAGTCTTGATGTCTTCAATACGTAAGTTACCGTTCAATTCTAAGTTAGTAATATCTAATTCGATAAACTCTTTCAAATCTTTTGGTAATGCTTTTACTTTTACAGATTTAACTTTAGAGATTAACTTACCACCGGCTTTAACACCTGCAGAAGAACCTACTAATTTTAAAGGCAATGTTGCAACAACTTTCTTGTTGTCTACTAATTCTAATAAGTCAACGTGGATCAAAGCATCAGATACTTTGTCAAATTGTAAATCTTTCAAAATACAATTGTAAACTTTTCCATCAATTTTAACTTCTGCTAATTGGAATTCACTTGTGTACACTAAAGACTTAAATGCCTTTGCAGGAGCGTAAAAATTTACTTCCTGAGCACCCCCGTAAATTACACCTGGCACGTTTTCCTGAGAGCGAATTTGGCGGGCGG
The DNA here is from genome assembly GCA_046046935.1 of Bacteroidota bacterium. Lineage (GTDB taxonomy): Bacteria > Bacteroidota > Bacteroidia > Chitinophagales > Chitinophagaceae > Sediminibacterium. The sequence continues at coordinate 97,271 of JBJOIU010000001.1, read as the reverse complement.
CTTTTTTGCCAGCTTCGGTCCTCAAGTGTCCTTCGATTGTAACTTTTTTCATGTTTATCTAATTATTTTCTTTTGCAACATGGGATTCGCTTACGCTCATCTCATCACAAAAGACTTATTTAATAAAATTGTAATTACTGTCAAGCAATTACAGCCATTATTCTTTCTCAATAATGGAGCGCGAAGATATGTAATAAAAAAGGAGAAACCAAAGTCTCTCCCTTTAAATATATAAGTTATTGATTATTAACCTCTTGCCTTTAATTGTGAGTGTACAAATAAGCTTGTAATACTCTTATTTTCATAGGCATTTCTGATTGCTATAGCAAACAAGTCTGCAACGGTTATTACCTTAATTTTAGTGCTTGGGTGTTTTAAAGGTATTGTATCACAAACCACTAATTCTTCTAAAATAGAATTTTCGATGGTTTCATATGCTTTTCCGCTAAGTACTGGATGCGTAATTAAAGCGCGTACTGTTCTTGCACCTTTCTCTTTTAACAAAGAAGCCGCTTTTACCAATGTACCGCCTGTATCACAAATATCATCCACTAAAACAATGTCTTTCCCAGTTACATCTCCAATCACCACCATACTTGCAATTTCATTAGCGCGTTTACGGTGCTTATCACAGATAACCATCTCTGCGTTAAAATAGTTAGCTACTTCTCTCACTCTGTTGGTACTACCCACATCTGGTGCAGCAAAACAAAGATTTTCTAATTTCAAAGACTCGATATAAGGAATAAATACTGCAGAACTATCCAAGTGATCCACTGGCACATCAAAAAATCCTTGAATTTGTGCTGCGTGTAAATCCATCGTGATCACTCTATTCGCTCCAGCAGTTTCTAATAAAGAAGCAATCAATTTTGCTCCTATGGCAACACGAGGTTTATCTTTTCTGTCCTGACGCGCAAATCCATAATAAGGAAGCACAGCTATGATTTTATAAGCACTTGCTCTTTTTGCAGCATCAATCATTAATAACAACTCCATTAAATTATCCGTTGGCGCATAAGTGCTTTGCACTAAAAAAACATAATCGCCACGGATACTTTCCAAAAACACAGGCTGGAATTCACCATCACTGAATTTTTGAATGTTTACTTTACCAATGGGTGCGCCAAATCTTTGAGCAATCTTTTCTGCAAGTTCGGTAGAGCCGGTTCCTGCAAATATTTTAACTGAAGGGTTCATGGAGTAGTGTATTGCGCCAAAGTTAAAGAGAAGCTTAAAAAGAATTAAATAATAAAAGGGCTACTTTTCAACAAGTAGCCAACTTATACACATATCATCCCTTTTTATAGTAATTATACCCAGTATTAAAATGTTCATTTCTTGGATTTTTGTCGTAAAGCACTAAACCATGCGCGATTCTATAAAAAATTGGGCGGCCGAAGATCAGCCCATATATAAATTACATACCAAGGGGCCAAAACACTTAAGTACCGCAGAATTATTAGCTATTATTTTACAACATGGCACTGCTGACCAAAATGCCTTGGATACTGCAAGAGCATTACTAGCCAGCACACAACATAATTTTAAAAAATTAGCTGGATATAATTTGAAAGACATTTTGAATTTAAAAATAAAAGGTATTGGTAAAGTTAAAGCAGTACGCATTTTAGCTGCTATAGAACTAGGTTCCAGAAGAATGGAATCACATTATCCTACAAAGGCCATCTCACAAAGTTCAGAAGTAGTCACCTACCTAAAAAATAATTTACAATTTGAGTCTAAAGAATATTTTATGATTTTGCTTTTAAATCAAGCGCATAAAATTATTCATACCGAAATACTAAGTGAAGGTGGTATTACTGGAACTATTGCAGACCCTAGAGTTATTTTTAGAACCGCACTATTACATGGAGCCACTAGTTTTATCATTTGTCATAATCATCCAAGTGGACAATTGAGACCGAGCAATATGGATGATCAATTAACCCAAAAAGTTAGAAATGGAGCAAAGGTTTTTGACCTTCATTTAATTGATCATATTATAGTAAGCACAGAAGGCTACTATAGCTATGTAGAACAGTCCAATCTTTGGTAAACTAAGCTTGAGCGGTTGGACCTCCAAAATTCATTGGAATTTCAATGGCTTCCATATCTCCAATTGGGCCATTCGCTGCCTCAAATTTTTCTATATTTTCTACCATCGCTTTCATGAATCGCTTTGCATGCATTGGGGTTAATATCACTCTAGACTTTACCTTGCTTTTTGGAGTACCTGGCATCACATTAACGAAATCCACCACAAATTCGGCATTGCTATGGGTAATAATTGCCAGATTAGCATAAGTGCCTTCTGCGATTTCTTCGCTAATCTCAATATTTAGGGGCTGGTTAGGTTGTTGTTCCATATTTCAAATTAAGGTAACAAAGATACTCGGAACCAATCTTAAAATAAACTAAATTTGCGCCATGTTAGTATTAGACGGAAAAATCGCCTCTGCAGCTGTAAAAGCTAGCTTATTAGAACAAACCACTGCTTTAAAAGCTGCGGGAAAAAGAACGCCACATTTAGCTGCTATTTTAGTAGGTAATAATGGGGCTAGCGAAACCTATGTAGCAAGCAAAGTGAAAAATTGCGAAGAGACAGGTTTTGGATCTTCTCTTTATAGATTTGATGAAAACGTTTCTGAACAAGAATTACTAGCTCAAATTGAAACTTTAAATAAAGACGAAAACGTAGATGGCATTTTAGTTCAATTGCCTCTTCCTAAACATATCGATGACGCTAAAGTAATCGAAGCCATTCATCCCAATAAAGATGTAGACGGCTTTCACCCATCTAATGTAGGAAGATTGGTACAAGGTTTAAATACTTTTATTCCTGCAACACCTTATGGGGTAGTTTTAATGTTAGAACATTTTAATATTCCAACTAAAGGCAAAAATGCAGTTGTTGTAGGAAGAAGCAATATTGTTGGAAGACCAATGAGTATTTTATTAAGTGGTGACTACCCGCAAGGCAATGCCACAGTTACTTGTTGTCATAGATATACTCCTAAAGAAGATTTAGTTGCTGCATGTAAAAATGCAGATATTCTTGTAGTTGCTGTAGGTATTCCAGAATTTATCACAGCAGATATGATCAAACCAGGTGCAACCATAATAGATGTGGGTATTACCAGAGTATCAGACGAAACTGCTAAGAAAGGTTTTAGGATTAAAGGCGATGTACATTATGACTCTGTGAGTGAAGTAGCAAGCGCCATTACTCCTGTGCCAGGTGGGGTTGGATTAATGACCATTGCAGCCTTATTAAAAAACACCATGAAAGCCTACCAAGGTTTATAAATTTTACAAATAATTATTTTGAGCAACACAATTTCTTATTCAGTGATGGAAATGTTTTATTCCTTGCAAGGTGAAGGATTTCATCAGGGCCGTGCTGCTTTCTTTATTAGATTGGCAGGATGTGATGTGGGTTGTGTTTGGTGCGATGTAAAAGAGAGTTGGGATGCGAGTAAACATCCAACTTTAAACATCGAAGAAATTCTTGCTGCTGCAAAAGCACATCCTGGAAGATTAGCCATTGTTACTGGTGGCGAGCCATTGCTATATAATTTAGACGCATTAACTACTGCATTGAAGGCAGCAGGTTTTGAAACCAATATTGAAACTTCTGGCTCAAGTCCAATGTCTGGTCACTGGGACTGGGTTTGTTTATCGCCCAAGAAATTCAAAGCACCATTGCAAGAAAATATTGCATTGGCTTCCGAATTAAAAGTAGTGGTATTTAATAAGCACGATTTTGATTGGGCAGAAACTTATGCAAAACAGGTTAATTCGACTTGCAAATTATATCTACAACCTGAATGGGATAAGTCAGCAGAGATTACACCTTTGGTAATTGATTATATAAAAGCTCATCCTAACTGGGAATTAAGCGCTCAATTACATAAGTACATACAAGTACCTTAAATATGTATAAAAGCAAATTGCATATTGTCTTATTCAGTTTGCTTTTTCTGGGCATTAGCAATTTGAGTTTTGCTCAATTATCCAATTTCCATGAAGCATTTGAACAAAAAAAAATTGACCAAGCCATTCTTGCATATGAAAAAGCATGGGCAGCAGATAGCAATGAAGCCAAACCATTTTTTATAAAATATATAAGCTTGTTTGCAATTAAAGGAGATTATGCAACTGCGTATAATAAATTGCAGCCTTATATTATCAATGATCAATTACCCGCTTATCTTAAAGACAAAGCAGCAACACTTTATCAAATTTGCAGTTTTGCGATAAGATATCCAAAATCGAAAGAAACAAGTATCCTAAACTTAGGAGATAATATCAACAGTAATGAGGCGGAATATTTTCCCAGCATTAATTTTCAAGACAGCATTTTATTATTCATGCGCAGATCCAACTGGCAAAGAGAAGATTTTTATATCAGTTATTTAAACGCCAACGGATTTACCAATGCACAGAAACTCTCAGATGCATTAAATAGCACTAGCAAAAAAGGAAGTGCTAGTGTAAGTAAAGATGCAAATACCTTGTTTTTTGCAGCAGAATATCCTGGAATGGGTTATGGTAGATATGATATTTATGCTGCAAGTAAAACAGATACTGGTTGGTCAATTCCAAAAAATTTGGGACGCAATATAAATACCGATTTTTGGGAAAGTGCCCCAAGTATTAGTCCCGATGGGAAGGCCTTGTATTTCTGTAGTAATCGCCCAGACGGATATGGAGGAATTGATATTTATGTAAGTTATAAAAACGAAAAAGGCTATTGGGAAGAAGCAGAAAATTTAGGACCTGCTATCAATACTTCAGCGGACGAGCAATCACCATTTATTCATGCAGATAATTCAAGTTTATACTTCTCTTCTAATGGTTGGCCTGGCTATGGCGGAGCAGACTTATTTGTAAGTAGAAAAGATAACAAAGGCGAATGGCGTAAACCAATTAATTTAGGATACCCCATCAACACATACGACAATGAAGGCAGCATTAGTGTTGCAAGTAATGGGCAAGACGCATTTATTGCAAGTGACAGATCGGATACACGAGGAGGATTAGATATCTATAAAGTTTTACTTGCCGAGAAAACACGTGGATTTGTTAAAGAAGATAGCGCTGTTTTTGTTGTTCAAGTAAATCAAGCTCAAAACTTTAATACCATTTTATTTGAAATTAATTCAGATAAAATAAAACAAGCAGGAGACGAATTAGAGAACATTGTAAAATATTTAATGGCTAATAAAAGCGCAAGTATAGTTATTGAAGGACATACCGATAACACTGGCAATCCTTCTCAAAATCTTTTGCTTTCTAATAAAAGAGCCGAGGCAATTAAAGCCATGTTAATACAAAATCAAATTGAAGCTAATCGTATTCGCACAATTGGATTCGGAGATCAACAACCTATTGCGTCTAACAATACAGAAGCCGGCAGGGCGCTCAATAGAAGAACAAGTTTCCGTATTGTTTTTTAGAGTATTTCTACGCAAAAATAACTGGACTAATTTTTCGAATATCGATGCATGAACCTAGATGCATCTTTGGAAGAATTAATGTATTTGATTGCTTTTTCTAATGTTAAATATATTTCAGATACAGATAAAAAAGAACAACTCATTCAATTAGGGACTGCCAAGGCAGTGTATGAATATTGTTCGGTAAATCCAAGATTACAAAAATTAATTTGGCCATTGGAAGAATCCAAAAAGGAAATTGATTTTATTCAAAAGCATCAAATAAAAGTACTTTCCATTTTAGACAATGCGTATCCTACTCGACTAAGACATTGTGAAGACGCACCAGTCATTTTATATTATATGGGCAAAGGTGATTTTCAATTACCATTTTTGTTAAGTGTAATTGGCACCAGATCGCATACTCGTCAAGCATTTGCAATGATCAAAGAATTAATTGAATCTGTTCGGCATTTACCCATTGGTATTATTAGTGGCCTTGCTATTGGAATAGATACTATCGCACATCAAACAGCTCTTCAAAATAAATTGCCAACATGGGCTGTTCTAGGTCATGGCCTGGATCAAATTTATCCAACACAAAATAGAAAAATGTCCATTGAAATGCTTGAACAAGGTGGACTTTTTACAGAATTCAAACACAAAAGCTCCCCCTTGCAATTTCATTTTCCTAAAAGAAATAGAATTGTAGCCGGCATGGCTGATGCTACATTAGTTATTGAAACGGATATCAAAGGAGGCAGTATGATTACAGCAACTCAAGCATTTAAATATAATAGAGAAGTATTTGCTGCACCGGGTAAAATTTACGATCCCAAAAGTCGTGGCTGCTTATCCTTAATTAAAAATAATATCGCCCAGATCTACCATGACCCAATTCATTTATTGGAAGCCTTGCAATGGCCGCTTCCTGCAAAACCATCCATCAAAAAGAGGAATGCCCAAATGAGCTTCCAGTGGGACGAGATCACTAAACAAATCATCGATTTCATAGATATACATAGCCCCGTCGAAGAAGCATTTATTCAAGCCAATTTTGCCATGGACCCACTTATTTTAGCTGAAAAACTGCTTGATTTAGAATTAGATGGAGTGATTGAAAGGCCGTCTGGCAACCAATATGCCAGAAAAATTGACTAAAAACCCTATCTTTGCCTATGGCAACAAGAAATTCTACAAACAACTCCCGCATTTTTGGTCAAGGCTTAACATTCGACGACGTATTGTTAATGCCAGCTTACTCTGAAATTCTTCCATCAGAAGTGAATATTCACGCTCAGCTTACCAAAAACATCAAATTACATGTTCCTGTTTTATCTTCTGCAATGGACACTGTTACAGAAGCTAGTCTTGCAATTGCATTAGCACGCGAAGGCGGTATTGGTATTTTACATAAGAACATGAGTATAGAACGCCAAGCAGAGCAAGTAAGAAAAGTGAAAAGAAGCGAGAGCGGTATGATTGTTGATCCAATCACTTTAGAAGTGAATGCCACTATTGGTGATGCATTAAATTTAATGAAGGAAAATAAAATTGGCGGTATTCCTATCGTAGATAAGGGTAATAAATTAGTGGGTATTTTGACTAATAGAGATTTACGCTTCGAAACAGATCGTAAGCGTAAAGTGAGCGAAGTGATGACCAAAGAAAATTTAATCATCGCACCAGAAGGAACAGATCTTAGAAAAGCAGAGAAAATTTTAAGACAATATAAAATTGAAAAATTACCAGTTGTAAGTAAACAAGGAAAATTAATTGGCTTAATTACTTATAGAGATATTTTACAATTAAGTGCCTTCCCTAATGCAGTGAAAGACAAAATTGGTCGTTTATTAGTAGGTGCCGCTTTAGGTATTACAAAAGATGTATTAGATAGAGCAGCAGCTTTACAAAGTGTGGGTGTGGATATTGTGACTTTAGATAGCGCACATGGTCATAGTAAGGGTGTAATTGAAGCACTTAAATTATTAAAAAAGAATTTTAAAAACCTTCCGGTAATTGCAGGTAATGTTGCCACTGCACAGGGCGCATTAGCATTAGCCAATGCAGGAGCAGATGCCGTGAAGATTGGTATTGGACCAGGTTCAATTTGTACTACAAGAATTGTTGCTGGCGCTGGTGTTCCTCAATTAACAGCCATCATGGAAGCAACCAAAGCTTTAAAAGGAAAAAATATTCCTATTATAGCTGATGGTGGTATTAGATATACAGGTGATATGGTAAAAGCTTTAGCAGCTGGTGCGAATTGCGTAATGATGGGTAGTATTTTTGCCGGAACAGAAGAGAGTCCAGGCGAGACTATTATATACGAAGGTCGTAAGTTCAAAAGCTATAGAGGCATGGGAAGTATTGGTGCCATGAACGAAGGCAGTAGCGATAGATATTTCCAAGGCAATACTACTGACTCTAAAAAGTTTGTACCAGAAGGTATTGAAGGAAGAGTGGCATACAAAGGCACATTAAGTGAAATTATTTATCAATTTGTGGGTGGATTAAAAGCTGGTATGGGCTATTGCGGAGCGAAAACAATTAAAGATTTACAAAACGCAACTTTTGTTCAAATTACTAATGCTGGAATGAGAGAGAGTCACGCACACGATATTGATATTACTAAAGAAGCTCCTAATTACAGCAGAAAATAAGTACCAATGAAAAAAATATTTTTTTTCATTTTAGTCTTTGCTGTTCTATTAATTAATAGCAATCTAATTAATGCGCAGGATAGCACCAATAATGCTAGACTGCGTTTTAGTTTGATCACTTGCGATGCAGGAGCAGATATATATACCATCTGGGGACATACTGCTATAAGGGTTGTAGATAGTACACACCATACGGATATTGTATACAATTACGGTAGCTTCGACTTTAATACTCCTAATTTTGTGGCCAAATTTGTTAAAGGCAATTTGCTTTATTTTATCTCTGCAGATACTTATCAAAACTTCTTATACGAGTACCAATACTTTGAAAGAGATGTCCACGAGCAGGTATTAAATATTAGTGCAATAGAAAAACAAAAATGGTATCAATCACTCCAAACTAATATGATTGGAGACAACCGTTTTTATTTATACAATTTTATTACGGACAATTGCACCACTAGAATAAAGGATGGCATATTTAAACATGCTGTTTTAAACGACAGTTTGATTGATATACCTAATTTTAGAGATCAGATTGTAGGATCAACTTATCAGGCTGGACAAGGCTGGATTGGACTAGGCATAGATTTATTATTAGGTGCAGTGTCTGATAAAAAACCGACTGCTTTTGAACAAGCTTTTTTACCCAAACTTTTGTACAATAGAGTTGCTAATAATCCTGCATTAGTTGTAAAAACAAATCATATCAAGTATCAAACCAAGCCTATCGAAAAAGGTATCCTGCCCATTTATGTTTTAATAGGTATTTTGATCACTTATATACTTGCATCTAATTGGAATGCTCAACCAGCCATCGTTTTGGCAAAAACAATGGATATTATTTTGTTATTAGCATTTGGAATAGGTGGTGCATTGATTGTATACATGAGTCAGTTCTCTATGCATACTGCATGTCACGAAAATTATAATTTATTTTGGCTACACCCAATATACTTAGTAGCATTCATTGCCTATTTAAGCTCTAGAAAATTAACTGGCTTTTTAGGATGGATATTCTTTATTGTAATGCTTGTCTTTATGGTAGCAAATTACTGGATACCACAACATTATTCAACAGATGTAATCATTGTGATGATGATGGCTCTTGTTTTAAATATCCGATTAATTAAAAGAGGAAGAGATGCCCGATACCAATAAACTAGTTATTCGCTATTACCATTATGGCGTTGATGAATTAGCATATTTTGATACAGGCAAAGGAAACAATCCTACCCTTTTATTAATTCACGGCTTTGGAGAAGATCATTGTATATGGAAATCACAAATTGAATATCTATCGAAGTTTTACAGAATTATTGCCCCTAATTTGCCTGGCGTTCATTGCAAGCCACTTGCAATACATCATAGTCATCAACCACAAATTAATTTATACGTTGAAGTGATGCATGAATTAATGCATCATCTGCATATTGAGCAATACTATGTGATGGGACATAGTATGGGTGGTTATATTGGATTAGCATTTGCAGATTACTATACAAATCATGTATTGGGGCTTGGTTTAATACATTCAACCACTTACGCAGATTCTGATGCTAAAAAAGCTAGCAGATTAAAAGTGGCAGAATTTTTAGAAGAATATGGTACTTTGAAATACTTGGAAACAGCCACGGCCAATTTATTTAGTAATTCATTTAAAGAAAAAAATCCTGGAGCTATTCAAACAGTCATTGATAATGCCAGCGATATCAGTAAAGAGGCTATGATGCAATTTGTGTTTGCAATGCGTAATAGAAGGGCATATACACATATGCTTACTCAAAAACGTATCCCTATTTGGATGATCGCAGGTAAAGAAGATATTGCTGTGCCTTTTGAAGATAGTCAAGCGCAAATTGAACTTTTACCTCCAAAAAATGTTCTTATCTTAGAGCAAGTAGGTCATATGGGCATGCTGGAAGCTACTGATAAAGTAAACCTAGCTATGCATCAATTTATTCAAGACGCAATAACAAAATAATATGTCAAAAATTATCTTAATTACAGGAGCCAGTGCAGGACTTGGAAAAGCAACGGCAGAAAAATTTGCTGCAGGTGGATGGAACCTGATTTTAACTGCTAGAAGAAAAGAACAATTAGAAGCAGTTGCTACTGATATTGAGAAAAAATATGGTGTAAAAACCTTAGCATTGGTTTTTGATATTCAAGACAAGAAAGCGGTATTTGAACACTTAGGTAACTTACCAAAAGAATGGCAATCCATCAATATATTATTAAATAATGCAGGTCTTGCATTAGGAAGAGACCCATTTGAAGAAGCCAATTTAGAAGACTGGGAAACCATGATTGATACCAATCTAAAAGGCTTATTGTATGCAAGTAAAGCAGTTCTACCAAATATCATTGCACAAAAAGGACATATCATCAATATTGGAAGTACTGCAGGAAAGGAAGTATATAAAGATGGCAATGTATACTGTGCAACAAAACATGCTGTGGACGCTATTTCAAAAGCACAGAGAATAGATTTATTACAACACCAAGTTAAAGTAACTGCCATTCATCCTGGTGCAGTTGAAACAGATTTTAGTTTAGTGAGATTTAAAGGAGACGCATCTAAAGCAGATGCTGTATATGCTGGTTATACCCCATTAAAAGCAGAAGATATTGCAGACACTATTTGGTATGTTGCCAATACACCTGCACATGTTTGTATTAATGATTTGGTATTAACCTGTGTTGCTCAAGGAAATTCTACCACTATTTATAAAGGCTAACCGAAATCTATTTCGGTATTGTCTCCAATATTTAAGGTTCTACTTAAGCCTTTTACAGCAGCATCACTTCCAATTAATGAATTGTCTAATACTACTTCATCCAAAGAAGTGTATGCGCCTATAATACTTTCTTTTACAATAGAGCTTTTTATGGTAGTATTGTTACCTATGGTAACATGTGGTCCAATAATTGAATTTTCAATCACACAACCATCTGCAATACTCACTGGTGGTATAATGATACTATTGATATAATTCTCTGGATTGATGGTTATACCACCTGTCTTTTTTAATAGAACAGCATTGGTTTCTAATAAACTTTCTTTCTTGCCACAATCGTACCAGTTTTTTACTTTGAAAGATTTAAACTGAACTCCTTTCTTAATCATACAATCCAAAGCGTCTGTCAAATTGTATTCACCATTAGACTTAATATTTTCTACAAATAATTGTTGGAAACAATCAAATAAAATTGCTGACTCTTTAATCTTATACAATCCAACTAAAGCAGTATTTGATTTTGGGATAGAGGGTTTTTCAACAGTATGTTCGATGAACCCTTCTTCGTTGATTTCAGCTACCCCAAACATTCTTGGATCGTCTACTTTTTTCACACCCAACATACTGTAAGGGCTATCCATGACTTCTCTAATATCAAATTCACAAATCGTATCTCCTAAAGAAATAAAAACCTCATCATCCCCCACAATAGATTTAGCTAATTCAATAGCATGTGCCGTTCCTTGTCTATCAGTTTGGTTAACAAAATGCTTCTTTAAATTAGGATAGGTTTGCTCTACATAATCCTGGATCTTATCTCCTAAATAGCCAACAACAAAAATAAACTCGTCAATACCCACTTCTCTTAATTGGTCAACAATAAAACTAAGAATGGTTTTGCCAGCAATGGGTATCAATGCCTTTGGCTGCGTATACGTATGAGGGCGTAATTTTGCACCTGCACCAGCCACTGGAATAATTGCCTTCATGTGTGAATTTTTGGGGTGGGTAAAAATAGCAAATATGTGTTAGTTTGAGCCCATTTGACTCCTAAATGTGGATATTAGGCGAGCAATTGTTCAAAGAAAGCTTTGCCTAGGCATTATAATGGTTTATTTTTGCAAAAATATCCCACTTTATAAATACCCAATTATGCAAAGAGATACCCTAGTATTCGACATTATTAATCAAGAATTAGCTCGTCAAAGACGTGGAATTGAATTGATTGCATCTGAAAACTTTACCAGCTTACAAGTAATGCAAGCCATGGGTAGTGTAATGACCAACAAATATGCGGAAGGATACCCTGGAAAAAGATATTATGGTGGTTGTGAAATTGTAGATAAAACAGAGCAATTAGCCATTGATAGATTAAAAGAAATTTTTGGATTAGAATATGCCAATGTACAACCACATAGTGGTGCGCAAGCAAACGCAGCTGTAATGTTGGCAATTTTACAACCAGGTGATGCAATCCTAGGCTTGGATTTAAGCATGGGTGGTCACTTGACACACGGCAGTGCTGTGAACTTCTCTGGTAAAACTTATAAGCCTCATTTTTATGGTGTGGTTAAAGAGACTGGATTAATTGATTACGAAATGTTGGAATCTCAAGCTAGAACACATAAGCCTAAATTAATTATATGTGGTGCAAGTGCTTATAGCCGTGATATAGATTATGCGCGCATTAGAAAAGTAGCTGATGAAGTAGGTGCATTTGTATTAGCCGATATTGCGCACCCTGCAGGTTTAATCGCAAAAGGATTATTAAGCTCTCCATTCAATCATTGTCATTTTGTAACATCAACAACTCATAAAACTTTACGTGGACCAAGAGGTGGTGTAATTATGATGGCTAAAGATGGCGAAAATACTTTAGGATTAAAAGATGTAAAAGGTAATTTAAGATTGTGGTCCAATGTGATCGACATGGCAGTATTCCCAGGTACACAAGGTGGACCATTAGAACATGTGATTGCTGCAAAAGCAATTGCCTTCGGAGAAATTTTATCCGATGATTTTATGGTTTACGCTAAACAAGTGCAAAAAAATGCACAAACAATGGCAGCAGCATTTGTTGCAAAAGGTTACGAAATTATCAGCGGAGGAACCGATAACCATTTAATGTTGATCGATTTAAGAAATAAAAATATCAGCGGTAAAAAAGCAGAACAGGTTTTAGGGCATGCAGATATTACTGCTAATAAGAACATGGTTCCTTATGATGATAAATCAGCTTTTGTGACTTCAGGTATCCGCTTTGGTGTAGCTGCCATTACTTCAAGAGGTATGAACGAAACCCATATTCCATTTGTAGTAGATGCTATTGATACTGCTTTAATGAATGCAGATAATGAAACTGTATTAGCTAACACAAAGAAAGATGTAAACAAATTCATGGAGCAGTTTGTATTGTATCCAGAACTAGGATAATTATGTATCTTTAGTATATGATACAAAGAATTCAATCCATATACTTATTACTAGCCAGCGCAGCGGCCTTTTCGGCATTGCGCTGGCCTTTTTATTATACACCTGTTCCAACTGCCTTTGAAGTGAATGGCAGTCAACAATACAGCACATTAATTACTTTGGCTTTTAGTGCTTGTTTGTCTTTTATTACCATCTTCTTATATGGCAATAGAATGCTACAATTAAAAGTAGTGTTAGTAAATTTGATGCTTTCTGGCTTAATCGGATTCTTTATTTATAAAGTTGTTCTTGCACATCCAGGCGGTGGCTTTACATTGCCTTCTGTCGCTTTATTCTTAATACCTCTTTTACAAATACTTTCTGTCATTCGTATTTACAAAGACGAAAGCATGGTGAAAGCATCTGATAGATTAAGATAAGTCCATTTGGCCATTTTTAAAGATTGGTTAACCAAGCAATCGAATGCCCTTGTTTTCCCCAATCTCTTAATCCTTTCGCTAATTCTTTATTTATGTTCTCCCATTTCACTTTCTTGCCTTTACTAGAAATAACAGGAATAGGATCATTCACTAATTCTATTTTTGTAGCAAACCATGTAGCCGCTAATCTTGGTACCGCCAATCCTAAAATCATTCCAGGCAATCCATTGAAATTTTCAGGACCAGATTTTACTGGAATCTGGTCGGTATAAAAAGCTACTACGACAACTGAATCACAAATTTTTGTAACTGCTTTTTTACATTCAAAGCCAATAATATCCCTTACTTCTCCTGTTAATTTCCATTCATATTGTCTAATACTGTCCTCTAATTGATACTCATTTTCAAAAACCGCTCTTGTCATTGTTGTTTTGCCTTGAACTAAATCTTGTAAAACATAGTTATTTTCAATAGGCTTTAAAACACCAAACATGTATTTATTGTCCGAATTTTCTTTTGCTAATTTATAATAGCTCTGTTGCTCTGTGAAATTAAGTGTATAGATGTCAGAGGGTGTTTTGGTCATCACTTTTTTCATTTCAGCCATCCATATATTATCATCCTCCGTTTCAGATTCATTAATTTTAAACTGACTAACCCTACGCTCAAAGCTTATTTTGCCTTTTGTAATAAAATTGGTTTGTGCAAATACAGAATTAGTAATGCATAGTGTGAATAAGATAATTATATATTTCATTAGAATTTTTTTATTGAATTGATTACCACCCCATATTAGCAGGCTTGCCGTTTTTATTGAAATTATAAATCACGCTAAATAAGAAATAACGCTTAATACCATTATTGATATTTTCAGAAATAAAATTGCTGGAAATATTTCTTTCAATATTACTATTTTGATTGAAAATATCAAACGCGTACAACTTCATCTCCCAATTATCTGTTTTAGTAAAAGTTTTTCTAACAGAGGGGCTAATTATGTGAACATCTCTTTGATTAGGAAATACTATAGACTTCTGAAACATGCGCGATTCAATATTAATACTAAAATATGTTTTTATTTTCTTTAATTTGATATCTATATTTCCGTAGGCGTTATAAGTCCAATAATTGGTAGAAGCATTGGGTCTTATACTTGAAACTGTTTGATTATTACTTGCACTAAATTGAGTATAAAAATTAATAGCATTCTCTCCCCAATAATTGAAGTTTAATCCATAGGACATGGACTTATTGTCATTTACATTTCTAATATTGTTTACAAAATTGACAAATCTACTTTTATTAGGACCCAAATTAATCCCCAAATTCAAGCCTTTATAAATATCTAAACCATACCATACACTACCATTCATATTGTAGCTACCTTGTACGTTAATTGACTGTTGTGTCGTTTTACCAAAAGCGTCTATTACGGAACTTGTACTAATTGCATTATCTGTATTAGAGAATGAGGCATTAATGCCTAAATATTTATTTTTTAAGACCTTAAAGTCGTTGGCGCTAATATTAACCCTATTCGTAAATCCTTGTTTTAAATTAGCATTTCCAATATTAACATTTAACGGGTCTGTATTATCTATAATAGGTTGGATCTGTTGTAATGTTGGATTAATTGTTTTACCAGAATAATCAATTTTCAACCTTCTTTGTTGTTTTGGATTAAACCCAATTGAGAAGGCTGGAATAAAATTATTGAATTGGATATTTCTCTTTGTATTGTTTTCGATATTATCTAACTGATATTGAGCCGTTCCGAAACCAGATCCAATTATAAAATTGTATTTCTTTTCTACGTATCTAAAGTTTAGAGATCCAGTATGGCTTTGATTATTAAATACGAAATGATTACTTAAAGAGTCTACTAAGCCAGCATTGGCACTATAGTTAGACAATTTTTGTCTATCATAGGTTTCTCTTAATGCGTCGTTTTTACCAACAGCTACTCCATATTTAAATAGTAAAAAGGCTTTTGCTTTTTTATCTAAAGGTTCAGTATAAACTATATTAGCATTAATGGAAGAAGTGTTTTGTTGACTAGTTTTTAATTGATCTACTTTTTCAGTTCTAATGTTGTTGCCAAAATAATCGTAAAAACTATTGTCTGATAATAAAGATCCATCTTGTTTTTTATCATTAAAATTCAAATCAGTTAAGACCGAAATAGTTCTCCCTTTTTTAGCAAATTTCTTTCTATAGCTTAGATTTGCGGCAATGGTTTTGTCATCTTCATTTAAACCAGTAGTTCTGAAAGACTGGTTGATCTTTCTACCCGTTTCATTAGTGGTTTGGCCAGCATAATCTGCACTAGCATCTTTTAACACATCAGCTACCTTAAATATTACTTTAAATAAACCAGTGCTATCGGTGCCCCACTCGTTCGTTGTATTGTATTTATACTTTTTCTTGTCAATTCTCTGCTCACTAGTATTATTGTTAATAATAGAAGAATCTGCCAAAATGGTTTTGGTATAGGCTGACCCCTTACCATTGATTAAAAGGTTTTGGTATTGGATTGAATTATTAGTGGATACCTTGTCCCATTTATTAGAGAACAAACCGCCTATACTTAATTGATTGGGTAATCCATTTTGTTCATCATAATCACCGCCACCATTGAAGTACATACTTACGCCACCATCTTCCCCTATTTCAGTAGTCATATTACCGCCATCTCCATAATTTCTTGATTCGTCCCAATTGAGCGCCTCGAATCTTGTATTATCTGAAGTAACAAACCCAGCTAATTTTTTCTTCCCTTTAAATGCATTGGCCATCAATTTAGCATTACCAAATTGTCCAAAATTGCTTCCTATCTCAGCTTTTCCAAAATAACCATTCTTCTTATCTTCTTTCAACTGGAGGTTGATGGTTTTGTTCTTTTGTCCATCTTCAATTCCAGTAAATGTTGCTTGATCTGATTTCTTATCAAAAACCTGCACCTTATCAACCGCATCTGCTCTTAAGCTTTTTGTTACTACAGCAGGATCATCACTGAAGAATTCTTCCCCATCTACTAAAACCTTATTTACTTTTTCACCCTGTGCAGTTATCTCCCCCTTAGAATTCACTTGTATACCCGGCATTTTTTTTAATAATTCTTGCACATCCGCATTCGGAGTAACTCTAAAACTATCCGCCCTGAATTCTGTGGTGTCTCCTTTGATTCGAATTGCCGAAACAGTGCTCTTAAGTATTACTTCTTTTAATAAATATTCTTTGGTATTTAAAAAGATCTTTTTAAGATCTAGGTCTTTATTCAATTCTAAGTTTAAACGATCTAAATAATCTGCATATTGAGGATACGACACCATTAACATATATTGCCCCTCTTTGTTATGCTGCAACTGAAACTGACCTTCTTTATTAGTTCTAACTGAACTTATTAATACTGAATCTTTAGCTCTTAATAAGTTAACAGTAGCATTTACTAAGATTTTTCTATCTGTAGTGTCTAAAACTGACCCTCTAATGATTGACTGAGCCTGAGCCTTAATTTGCTGCGTAGCTAAGCTTATACAACCAAGCACCAATGTCTTCGTAAAAAACGATTTAAATAATTGCATTATACTTTTTTAATATAGGGCGTGAAAATAGAGCTAATAAGGCTTTAAGTCAAGTAAATAATGTTAAAACTGATTAACTCAATGATAAAAGGCAAATGGACTAAGCCGCTTGTATTTCTTTCTCTATAGCTTTTTGTACCAATTGATTCAAACTGATACCTTGCATTTTTGCAAGCATTGCAGCTTGTTGATGGATATCTGGTTTTACACGTACGTTGAAGGATCCTTTGAAACTTTTCAATAAAGGCTTGTTGAAATGTTTGCAAGATTCAATATACTCATCAACAGCCTCTCTGAACATTTGTTTAATTTCAGTAACCGACTCACCCTCAAACATAATCAAATCGTTTATACCTTCAATTTTTCCAAATAATATATTGTCTTCATCTTCGAATGAAACAGATCCAATAAAGCCTTTATATTTTAAAGTGTTTTTCATACTATTTTTTCCTCTATTAATTTTCTTCTAATATTTTTTAAATAAACTGTTTTCATGATTTTTTCAGGATGTGGTTTATGTATAATAATTTGACTCCCTGAAATAGAATTATAAAAGGAAGTTCTAGATCCTGAAGTTTTTCCTCTATTTACTTCTACAAACCCTAAACCCGAAAGCAGTGCCTTTAACTCATCATAAGTGAAATCTCTAGGTATGCTCAAAAACCTTTCTAAAAGTTTATCTTTCTTTGTCATATAAAATTATGCAACTATTTTTTAGTTGCATAAAAATAAAACATAATTTTGTCAAAAAGAAAATAAAAATTTTCTAACTAACTGATTTTAAATGATTTACATAGAATTTAGTCTAAGTACTTTCCCGTCTGAGAAGACTTGCATTTAGCTAATCCGCTAGGCACACCCTCATATACAACTTGACCTCCTAGTTCTCCGGCTTCCGGACCCATGTCGATTACCCAATCTGCAGCTTTGATAATATCGGTGTTGTGTTCTACAACTACTAAGCTATGGCCTTGATCAATTAAGGCATTGAATGCTTTTAATAATTTATGGATATCATGGAAATGTAAACCAGTTGTTGGTTCATCAAAGATGAATAACATTTTACTACTCGCTTTTCCTTTACCTAAGAAGCTCGCTAGTTTTACACGCTGTGCTTCACCACCACTTAAGGTATTGCTACTTTGGCCTAATTTCACATAACCTAAGCCAACTTCTTGTAATGGATGAATAGCGGTTACGATATTTTTTTCTTCTGCAAAAAATTCAATAGCCTCATCCACACTCATTTCTAATACATCGTGTATACTCTTTCCTTTGTATTGTACTTCTAAAACTGCTTCTTTAAAACGCTTGCCACCGCAATCCTCACATTCTAAATGTACATCTGCCAAGAATTGCATTTCTACTAATTGCTCTCCCTCGCCTTTACAAGTATCACATCTTCCTCCATCTACATTAAAAGAAAAATGCTTGGCAGCAAAACCTCTAATTTTTGATAAGGCTTGTTTGGAATATAAATCTCTAATGGAATCGTATGCTTTAATATAAGTTACTGGATTTGATCTGGAAGATTTACCTATAGGGTTTTGATCTACCATTTCTATTTCATCAATTAAATGCAAATCGCCTTTTATCTCGCTATACCCACCTACTATTTCCGTAGGTAATTGCTTCGCTTTTAGTAATGCATTATAAAAAACTTGTTTGACCAAAGTAGTTTTACCACTTCCACTTACACCACTTACCACACATAAACTATGAAGCGGGAACTGTACATCTATGTTTTTTAAATTATGTAAATGAGCGCCTTTTAATTGAATACTATATTTAGACTTTCTAGTTTTTTCTGGAACCGGTATGCTTAATGTTCCTTTTAAATATTTTCCAGTCAAACTATTTTTGTCTTTCATCAATCCTGCGGCATTACCCACAGCAACAACTTCACCTCCCAAATGAGCAGCTAGTGGACCCATGTCAATAATATGATCTGCTTTGCGCATTATTTGCTCGTCGTGTTCCACTACTACCACTGTATTTCCAAGATCTCTTAAATTTTGCAATACCTTGATCAATCGCTCTGTATCTCTTGAGTGTAAGCCAATAGAAGGTTCATCTAAGATGTATAAAGAATTAGTCAAATTAGATCCCAAGCATCTTGTCAATTGAATTCTTTGACTTTCTCCTCCACTTAAACTATTGGCTAGTCTACTAAGTGTTAGATATCCTAAACCAACATCCATTAATGTCTGTATTCTTTGTTCTAACTCTATTAAAATTCTTTTAGCAATCTCTGTATCGTTTTTGGATAAATGTAGTTCCTTAAACCATACTTGTAAATCCTTCACTGGCATGGCACATAGTTCGCCAATATGCTTACCACCAATTTGCACATAGTAGGCTTCTTTTCTTAATCTATAGCCATTACAATCAGGACAATTGGTTCTGCCTCTATACCTGCTCAATAATACCCTGAACTGCACCTTATATAAATGTGCTTCTACATCCGCAAAAAAATCATCTATGCCCAATGCTTTTCCTAAACCCTTCCATAATTGCTTGTATTGTTCTTTGGTCAGTTTATTAATAGGTTGATGTATGGGAAAACCACTCTTACCTGCTTCCTTCACAAACTGATCTTTCCACCAAACAAGCTTCTCGCCTTTCCATGGAGCTACACCACCATCATACACTGATAAATGTGGATTGGGGATTACCAGGTTTTCATCAATACCTAAAACCTGACTATACCCTTCACAAGTTGGACAGGCGCCATAGGGGTTATTAAAAGAAAATAAATTAGGACTTGGCTCGTCAAAGTCCATTCCATCTAAACTGAACTTATTGTTAAAGTCTTGTAATATGTCGTTGTTTTTTTCCACCCACAAGATCCCTTCTCCTTCGTAAAACGCCGTACCAATAGAATCACTTAGTCTGTGAATATCATCTTCTTCAAAATCTTTTACTACTACTCTGTCTATTAATACATAAACATCATGTTCTTTCAACTGCTTATTTAATGCAGTCTTATTCATTTCCAAAGCCTCTTCGATTCGTAAAATAGTTGACGCCTTTTTAGTCTCTCTTAAATAAATTCTTGAGAAACCTTTTTGCAATAAAATATTCAGTTCTTCTTGGGCATCTCTTTTGGATTGTTGTTTAAACTGCACCAACAATACCATTTTATCTCCTAGCTTCCCTTTTTGAATATAGCTAATCACATCTTGTACATCATGCTTCTTCACTTCGTCGCCACTGATAGGAGAATAGGTCTTACCCACTCTTGCAAAGAACACTCTCAGGTAATCATAAATCTCTGTCATACTCCCCACAGTACTTCTGGGAGTTCTGGTTACCACTTTTTGTTCAATGGCAATTGCTGGGCACAAACCTTTTATATAGTCTACATCAGGCTTGCCCATTCTAGACATAAACTGTCTAGCATAAGAAGACAAACTTTCAGCATATCTTCTTTGTCCTTCAGCAAACAAAGTGTCAATTGTCAAGGAAGACTTTCCGCTACCAGACACACCCGTTACCACAATAAGCTGATTGCGGGGAAACTCCACGGTTACATTTTTTAGGTTATGAACCCTAGCACCTACTACCTGAATGTCATTCGCCATACTGCAAAAATAATGTGGATATCCTAAAAAGACTTTTCTTCTTTCCCACATTTCATATTCGGGTCGTTTTAGCTTGTAATTTGTATTAATAATCCAACAATAAGGCCGCCCGCCTTAAACAAACCTTTATAAAAAACAACGAATGAACAAAGTTCTTGACCTAACCGACAACGAATTAATCCAATCATTTCAAGAAGGAAACACACGCGCTTTTGACGCTTTATTAGACCGTCATCAAGAACGTATTTACAATACCATATTATTTATGGTAAAGGATAGTTATTTAGCCGAAGACTTAATACAAGAAATATTTATAAAGATTATTGACAATCTTAAACAAAGAAAGTACAACGAAGAGGGAAAGTTCTTACCATGGGCTTTAAGAATTGCGCACAATTTTTGTGTAGACCATTTTAGAAAAGTAAAACGTACTCCAACTATTAAAACAAGTGATGACCAAGACTTGTTTGAAGTAATTAATCACTCTGATCATTCTGCAGATTATAAAATGACGCGTAAACAAACGCATCAAAATATTCAACAATTAGTAGATCTATTACCAGAGGAGCAAAGAGAAATTATTGTATTAAGACATTACGCAAATTTGAGCTTTAAGGAAATTGCTACTATGACCAATTGCTCTATCAATACGGCTTTGGGAAGAATGCGATATGGCTTAATCAACTTAAGAAAGATGATGAACGAGCGCGGTATGACTATGTAATTAGTTTACTTTCCAGCTTTCACACTACATTGCAACCATTCCAAATATTGTTGGATATTTGGTGTATAACCTACAGGATTTGATAATAAATTTTGATCCGGGCTAAGCACTACATACAAAGGCTGCGTAACTTGTTTGAAATTTTCAGACTGAAAAGTAGCCCACAAATCGCCCTGTGTTTTTATTTCTTTGGATTGACCTGATGCATTTGTATAAGTAAATCTTTTTTCGATTGGAAGATTTGCTCTATCATCCACATATAAAGAAACTAAGATAAAATTTTCTTCGATATAGGTTTTAACTGCAGGATCTACCCATACATTCTCTTCCATTTTTCTGCAATTCACACAAGCCCAGCCTGTAAAATCAATCAACAAAGGCTTATTGGCATCCTTTGCCATTTGCAATGCTTTTGCATAATCATTAACTACTTGCGCATGCAAACCAGTCTTAGCAGTATTTTCTGATGACCAAATACTATAGGATGTTGGAGGAGGGAAACCACTCAGTAATTGCAAAGAGCCCGATCTACTAGCAGGTATTCCTTGTGCCACATAGATCGCAAATGCGAAACTGATAACACCCAATACCTTTCTAGTAGGTGCAATTTTTGCGCCTTTTACATCATGTGGCAATCTTAACCAACCAAATAAATAAGCAGTTAAACCTAATGCAACCAAGGTCCAGATGCCTAAGAATACCTCTCTTTTCAATAAGCCCCAATGTTGCACTAAATCTGCATTAGACAAGAATTTAAAAGCCAATGCTAATTCCGCAAATGCTAATATTTTTTTCACTGTATCCAACCAACCCCCAGACTTAGGAATACTTTGTAACCAACCTGGAAAAATAGCAAATAGCGTAAATGGCAATGCTAAAGCCAATCCAAAACCCGCCATGCCTTGGGTTAAAGCCCAAGCTCCACCTTGTAAGGAGCCTACTAATAATGTTCCTAAGATAGGTCCAGTGCAAGAGAAGGAAACAATGGCCAAAGTAATCGCCATAAAAAATATACCCCCTAAACTACCTAATCCACTTTTTGCATCTGCTTTATTGGCAATACCACTAGGAAGGGTGATTTCAAAATAACCAAAAAATGAAATAGAGAAGAATATAAATACTGCGAAGAAAATTAGGTTCAATGTGGCATTGGTAGAGATACTATTAAATATTTCAGGTTGTACATTTCCGATAATATGAAAAGGCACACTCGCTAAAACATATATGAGGAAAATACTCAAGCCATATAATATGCCATTTTTAATCCCTTCTTTTTTGGTTTTAGATCTTTTAGTGAAAAACGAAACGGTCACAGGAATCATTGGAAAAACACATGGTGTAATCAATGCTATTAATCCGCCTAAAAAACCTAAGAAAAATACTGACCAAGCCGATGCATCAGTAGTAGCTTGCACATCTCCACAGGCTCCTTCTTTAGCTGTGGTAGCAGTGGTTGGTAAAACCATTTGAAAAGCCTGTGCTTTTGAACCATTTGACAATGCAGCACTATATGGTATTTCCAATGCGTAAAACTGATCACCTTTGCCCACATTGATAACTATATTTCCTTTTAAACTATCTGGCTGAAATCCACTGACAGTTATTTCTTGTTCAAAAGAAAGTTTATTTACAAACACCTTAGCTTTCCCAAATAAAACGTCTTTTTGTTCTAGAGATTTTGTCGAGAATAAAACCTGCCCTTTAAATAATGCAGTTTCAATGGATGCATTTATAGTAGGCGCAATAATACCATCGGTATTATTATCGTATACATGCCAACCATCTTCTATGTCTAAATTGGCTTTAAGTATATATGAAGAATCATTTTTTTCAAGAGCTACTACTTTGGCAACAACGATACTATCGGCCTGAGCAATCAATTGTAAAGAAAACAATTGTAATACAATTGCTATTATCCAAAAACGATTTTTTTTCAAAGTATTAGTTTTAAAATGAAAATGGCCTTATTGAAGATTGACTTCGAAATCCAATTTAGTTGGAGGCAAACATTTCTCATCATTACATACAGTATAATCAACTGTGCCTGCTAGTTTGGTTTTGCTAGCTACTTTCAAGCTAACCATTTGCTTGAATTTTACTGTACCCCCAAAAGTTGCGATCATTGTTTTAAAATTTGGATCAAACTTCTTTTCTAATTTTCCTTCTTCTTTTGTTTTCCCTACCAAATTGATTAAAGGATTCTTTTTAAATTGAATACTTGTAGGTATGGGACCTCCTTTAACAAATTGGGAATAGATATGCCATGGAGACTCTACTATAACAGTAACTATAATTTCATATTGTTTGTTCGCCTTTTTTACTGCTTCAAAGCTCCATTTTGTTGGATTTAATTTTTGCGCACTTACTCCAATTGTCAAAAAAGCAGCAATTATTAAGAAGAAAAATTTTTTCATAACATTATTTTAATCAAGCAACTTATGCTTTACTTAAACCCAATATTTTAAACACTTCCTTGCCGTCAATATTATTTAAGGCTGAAGAAGTAGCTCTTTCAGGATGTGGCATCATACCAAATACATTTCTTTGATCATTGCAAATTCCAGCAATATCATTGGTTGATCCATTTGGATTAGCTGTGCCACCTATTTTTCCATCCTGATCACAATATCTAAACAAGATTTGGTTGTTTTTTTCTAAATGGTCCAAAGTTGCTTTATCTGCAAAATACCTTCCCTCTCCATGTGCAATTGGGATGGTCAATGCCTTGCTGCTTTCTGTTTTAATAAAAACATTTTTACAGATAAATTGTTGATTTTCGTTTTGCAATAAAGCACCTGGCAATAAACCTGCTTCGCATAAAATTTGAAACCCATTACACACCCCTAATACCTTTCCGCCTTTATTAGCAAAATCTATAACCGATTGCATCATTGGGCTGAATTTTGCAATAGCCCCACAACGTAAATAATCTCCATAAGAGAAGCCGCCTGGTAATACCACACAATCTTCTGTAGTAAAATGAGACAAGTCACTGTCTTTATGCCAAAGCATTTCTACTGGATATCCTAAATCCTGAGATAATGAATCTTGCATATCTCTATCGCAATTTGAACCTGGGAAAACGACTACACCGAATTTCATAGAATTGTATTAACTAATTAGGTATTATTTGGAGAGCCAAAGTTACCAAATAAAGGTCTTTTTTTGCCCTAAAATTCTTCACTTATGCCCAGTGGTTATACACAATAATCCCCACTGAGGCCCAAAAGAAGACATTGGGAATCAATAACCTTTTTGGCGTAGAATACGCAAAGCTTATAAAACATGCCATGGGAGTAATAACTATAGCAGAAGCGTATAAGGCCTGAACCGAAAATATGATGGGCTGAAAGAAAGTAAGGATTAAAACCAATAATAATACCCCCCAATACTTTCTCACCTGAATAATGAATCTTGTTTGTTGTTGTTGCCAATAAAAAATACCGGCAATTAGCTGAATACCAATCATGATTAATCCACTGATGATATTCCATTCGGGTTGTACCAATGGATTTTTCCAATCAAGCTTAGGGAAATATTGGCTAAAATTTGGATGGGACTGAGACAAGAATACATATGCAAATAACATATAAAAGGGCAGTGCAATTCCCATTAATAATACCAGCCATTCAGTTAATTTAAATGGACGTATAATAGTTAAAGCGAACAAAACCACTGGAATTAAAATGGCAATAGGTTCATATAAAATTATAGACACACCTACAATTAATCCAATATTAAATTCGATGGTTTGTGGCTTATTTTGGTCATACAGTTTTAAGAGCTTCAATAAAATCCAAATCACCAAAGAGTTGGCAACCAATCCAGAACTTATTACATCCCAATAAGGGAAAGTGGCTGTCAATAAAATATAAACAAATGCTGGCAAATAACTTATTTGTTGAAACATTTTTAGTTGACTCAGTAAAACATTCAATCTTATTGCCTGAGATATAATCAATAACTGGAATAAAAAAATTAAGGCAATTGAAGGAAGTGGCTTAACATAATTCAACAATAGATAAGCCAAGAAGCCATCCGATTCATTGGCAATAACCAATGGCGCTGCCATCCAGTTGTGAAAATGCAAAGCAAAACTTAATACTATAATGAATAGTATATTAATATCGGATCTATCTCTAAATAAAAATACCACGGCTTATTTTAATTGAATTTTAGCAAAGCCAATTTTATTATTGTATTGATAAGGAATGATGCATTCGTTTTCTCCCACTTGTTTTAATGCTTTTGGCATCCAATCAAAACGCTTCTCCTGTAAATTAATAGACTCTCCTTTTGTTAATGCTCCTTGAGTAGTCAAAGTATTTATAATAAATTGTCTTTGGCCTTTTTGTTTTTGATAATAAATAATGTTTACGCCATTATTATTTTCAAAACTTCCATATCCAATAAACTGATCCACATTCATATCTGATTGTGATTTATCGATTGTTTTAATCCATTGTAAATTTCCTTTTTGATCAAAAGACATTAAGGCAACTTGTTTAGCATTATAAGTTACAGTAGGGTATCCAAAACTTGCAAATGGATTCCAGAAACCTCCCATTCCACCCCAGCCCCATGGGCCCCAGCCAAGTCCACCCCAACCAAAACCTAGATCCCATCCGCCAAATCCTCCCCAGCCAAATCTTGTCCAAGGGTAAAATCCAAATGGACGATTCCAATAGTTAAATATAAATGGATTGTAAAATGGCCCGCCCCAAAAATAATCCCATCTTGAAAATGCAGATCTATTGGAATAAGTTTCTGCAGATTCAGCCATTACAATAAAATCTCCATTTGACTGCGTATTCACTTTATCAATATAATAAGTATCTAAAGCAGATTTTAAATTTCTCTTAGTGGTTAATAATGCTCTGTTTGCATCTGTAAATCTATTTGCAGAAGAAAGTATGGCTGTTTTGGTATTTGCATCCCAGATAAAAGTAAACAAACCTTCTATATTACCTTTTTTAGCAATAGCATAGAATGAATTAAGTATAACTCGATTATTTGCATTGTCTATTTTAAGACGAATATCATCTAATAAGAATTGTGTATTTAATACAGATGATTCGACTACTTCTCTACCACCCTCGCTTAAATAAATCAAGCTTACTGCAGGAGCTGCTCCACTTTGTGTGGTATTTCTTAAACAATACAAATTGCCTTTATTATCCAGTGCGAAATCTGATAAAGTTGATTTTTTATTATTTGAATTAATACTGATTGTTGCATCTGCTATTTCTTCAAAATTTCCATTATAAGAACTCGTCTTTAATTTAATAGAAGCAGGATTACTTGTATTTACGCTAAATAAAACAATTCTTTGATGATCGTCACTTTCAATTAAATTAAAAATTTTTGCTCTTGATCCTGGTCTTATATTTTGTGCAGTGTCTAATATTACTGGCTCTCCTTTTAATTGCCCATCTATATTCAATGTTGCTAAAGCAGCATACATTGTTTTGTTATTTTGAAATTGATAAAATGCAAATAACTGCTGATCTCTTTTAATAAACTCTATTTGCTGCACTTTCGCAGGTAAAAAGGTTAAATCATTTTGCTTAACCATTTGCATTTGCTCATTGTATTGAGCGATGGTAGAGATTGACCCATTTTTTTTGTACACCCAATAATGGTTGCCCATCTTTCCTAGAACCTCATATTGCATACCTTCTTTGTCCGTCTTCTCTATTCCAGACACTACATAAGTTTGAGCCCATCCCATTTGAAACAAGGCCAACCATACAAAACATAATGTGAAGATTTTCTTTTGCATACAAATCAATTTTATACCCAAAATTAACAATTAAAATGGCAGAACCCTTCAAGGGCTACGAATATTAACGTAGTTTTAAAAATTTTATGCTTCTCGTAAAACAGTCCCCTCAGCACTCACTTCAAAATAGTAAGTAGCCCCTTCTTTTACGGCATAATTAGGCAGTTCGTGACTTATTGGAAAATCAAAACTAATAGGTATGGAAGTGTCAGGCACATAGGATTGTACCATCGACACAATGTCTTGTCCAATATCGGTCCATTCGTCTTTTAATGAAGTAAATCCACCCATAACTAGGCCTTTAATATCCTTCAATAAGCCTGCATTTTTTAATTGAATCATCATTCTGTCTAAATTATAATGATGTTCCGTAGTGTCTTCTAAAAATAAAATTTTACCCCTTGTATCCAAACTATATTTTGATCCAACTAAATGTGCAATTAAACAAAGATTTCCCCCAATTAAAGGAGCGGTTGCTTCACCAAATTGATTGGCTTCATTTGGCCCAACTTGAATATGAGTTTTTATGCCTTCTAAAATATTTTTCTCAGATTGTATATAAGCTTCTCCTTCTAGACCCTTGTTAAAAGCAGCTGCCATAGGCCCATGTATACTAGCAATACCTAATTGGTGTATAGCTGCATGCAATACAGTAATATCACTGAATCCTATCACCCATTTTGGATTAGCTATAAATTTTGTAAAATTAATTTGATCTATTATTTTGCTCAAACCATATCCACCTCTTGCACAAAGCACAGCTTTGATAGTAGGATTATCCAACATGGTTTGCAAATCTTCTGCCCTCTCAGCATCTGTTCCAGAAAAAGTATAAAAGCTAGTCCCTACCGTTTTACCCAGCACAACTTTGTACCCCCAGGATTCCAAGGTAGCTACACAAACTTTTACTTTCTCAAGGGGTATAGCCCCTGCCGGACATACCATTCCAATATGGTCTCCTGGCTTCAGGTGGGAAGGTTGAATCATACCGCAATATTAAGTACTTTTGCATCAATGAAGACGCCAAAAAGATATTTGATTACAGCTGCCCTTCCATACGCGAATGGATTAAAGCATATTGGGCATTTGGCTGGGGCTTATTTGCCAGCCGATATTTATGTACGCTACCTGAAAGCACAGAATAGAGACGTGGTATTTGTATGTGGCAGTGACGAGCATGGAACAGCTATTCCCATTCAAGCTAGCAAAGAAGGAACTACCGCACAGGCCATTATTGATAAATACCATCCAATCATTGAGCAAAATTTTAAAGACTTAGGAATTGCCTTTGATATTTATCATAGAACCAGCGATCCATTGCACCATGAAACCGCCTCTGCGTTTTTTGCCAATCTAGAGGCAAAGGGAGATCTAGAAACAAAAACGACCGAACAATATTTTGACGAAGCTGCCAATACTTTTTTAGCTGATAGATATATCAAAGGGACTTGCCCAAGTTGTAGCAATACAGAAGCTTATGGAGATCAATGTGAAAAATGTGGTAAGACATTAAGCCCTGAAGAATTAATCAATCCTGTTAGTACTTTAAGTGGCAAAGCCCCTATAAAAAAATCTACTACACATTGGTATTTGCCTTTGAATAGACATGAAGATTTTTTAAGAGATTGGATAATCAAAGAACATGCTGAAGATTGGAGACCAGCCGTAGTAGGACAATGTAAAAGCTGGATTGATGGTGGCTTACAAGCAAGAGCCGTAACAAGAGATTTAGATTGGGGAATCAAAGTGCCTCTTAAAGGTGCTGAAGGAAAAGTTTTATATGTTTGGTTTGATGCACCTATTGGATATATCAGTGCTACTAAACAATGGGGCATTAATAATAATAAAGATTGGAGTCCTTATTGGAACGATAAAGAAACAAAATTGGTTCACTTTATAGGTAAAGACAATATTGTTTTCCATTGTATCATTTTCCCAGTGATGTTGCATTTGAATGGACATATTCTTCCTGAGAATGTGCCAGCTAATGAATTCATGAATTTAGAAGGAGATAAGATGAGTACTTCTAAAGGATGGAGCATCGAAATGGAAGATTATATTAACAAATGGATTAAAAAAGAAAATGGTGGAGAAGCATTAGCAGATTGTCTTCGTTTTTATTTAACCTCTATTGCACCTGAATCAAAGGATAGCGAATTTACTTGGAAAGGTTTTCAAGATGCAGTAAACGGAGAGTTAGTAAGTATTTTCGCCAACTTTATCAATAGAACATGGGTACTGATGCATAAACTTTGCAATGGTAAAGTCCCTCCTATACATCAAAACTTGCTGGACAGTGAAGACCTTGCTATCATGCAAGCAGTGAAAGATACCAAAGAAAAAGTAACAGCATTATTAGAGCAATATAAATTTAGAGATGCTCAATTTGAAGTAATCAACTTGGCAAGAATGGGCAACCAATACATGCAAAAGAAAGAGCCTTGGATTGTAGCAAAGCAAATTGGTACCGACCCTGATGCTCAAGCAAAGATTGACAATTGCATGCACGCATGTTTACAATTAAGTGCCAACCTGGCTATATTCATTCATCCTTTCTTACCATTTACTGCAAAGAAAATGTGTTATTTAATGAAAGTGGTTGATAAGATGTTGGATTGGGAAAATGCAGGTGAATTTAATTTATTGAAAGTAGGCTATACCTTAAGAGCTCCTGAATTATTATTTAGAAAAATTGAAGACGAAGAGATTGCTGCAGAATTAGCTCAACTACAAGCCAATGCTGCTGCCAAAAAAACTAATATGGAAAACACAATTACTACTGAAGCAAATAATGGACCAGCTGCTTTAAAACCTGAAATCGTTTTTGATGATTTTAGTAAAATTGATTTGCGTGTAGGGACAATTATTGAAGCCAAGAAAGTAGAAAAAGCAGATAAATTATTAGAACTATTAGTAGATCTTGGTTTTGAACAAAGAACTATTTTGTCTGGCATTGCAATGCATTTTAATCCAGAAGATATTGTAGGAAAGCAAGTTACTATTGTTGCGAATTTAGCACCAAGAAAAATGCGAGGTATTGAAAGCAAGGGAATGATTTTAATGGCAGAAGACGCCGCTGGTAAATTGTATTTCGTTAGCCCTAGCGAAGCCATCGCCGCTGGCAGCTCCATCGCTTAATAACCGCTCGCACAACACCGCCTTCGCAAACCGCCAGCGTATTATAAAAAGAGCTTAGTATAAAAAAGGCTATGAAGATTATTCATAGCCTTTTTTAATAAGATAAATTAGAGCAGATACTATCTCGACCGAGTGTTCGAGCTTTGCGAGCCTCGAGGGAGAGGTAGTGTCTGCTCTAATGATTTTTTTAATATGATATACATTCTTTAAGCTCTTTCTCAGTATACGCAAGACCATGCTGTTTTAAAACATCATCTGGTACACCATTCCACATATTAGGCTGGTTACCCATATACCCTAGGTCTTTCACTCCAATCTCTGAAGTGTAATAACCTGTGGTTACTAAGTCTCTCATTTTATTAAAGAAGCTTACGCCTTGCGCATGTTCTGGTTTTGCTTTTTTAGGATAAGCAATCTCATCTACTATGCCAATTTGCTCTGCTGCAGAACAAGTCACAAAAGATTTTCCGTGCTTATTGAAGCTATGTAAATCTAACCATCTCAATCCACCTCTTACAGGCACTTGATGTTCTGGCATATCTTTTACAATGAATTCTATAAACTCAGGCACTTTTGCTTCTGAAGCAGAACCGCTCTGTGCATCTTTTGGCATAATAATATCGCCTAATACTGTGATAGTCGCCATCTCATGCTCGTCAAAAAATTTAGGCTCGGCATTCACCTTTACTAAATAATCTTTCTCTTCTTGCATGCGATCGTCCATGTTCACTTCTGCAACCGTGGTCTTTGCATTCTTACAGGCTTCCATAACAACACCTGCTGAAACTGTTCCTAAAACCAAGGCTTTGATGGAGTTCCTTCTATCCATGATATGATAATTTTATAGTGTGTTAATTAGATTAGATGTTTTGTTTTTTCATTTGATCCAAGATATACTCAGAGGTACGCATAGACAATGCCAAGATAGTCCAGGTAATATTTTTATCTGCTTGAGAAGTAAATACAGATCCATCTACGCAGAATAAATTATTACAATCATGTGCTTGTCCCCATGCATTCAATGCTGAAGTCTTTTTATCATTACCCATTCTTACTGTACCAGCTTCGTGAATAATATTTCCCGGATTGGATAATCCATAATTATTGCTTGCATCATCAGAATCACCCCATGTAATCACAGCACCCATTTCGTGCATAATTTCACGGAAAGTTTCTTTCATATGCTTTGCTTGTTTGATTTCATATTCTGAATTCTTACAATCAAATTTCAATACTGGAATACCATATTTGTCTACCACTTCTGGATCGATCTTACAATGGTTTTCAAAACGTGGTACTGCTTCTCCACGGCCGCCCATACCAACAGTTGCACCATAGAAGAAACGAACGTCTTCTTTTAATGAAGAACCATATCCGCCTTCTTCCTTAGTCTTACCATTTACTTGGAACTTGCCATTTAAACCTTGCATACCCATTCCAAATCCGTAACTAGGTTGGCTCATACCACCCCAATATTCAATATGGTAACCGCGTGGGAAATCTAATTTTTTATTATCCAACCACCATGGAGTATAAACGTGCATACCACCCACACCATCTTCATTATAACGCTTACGACCCATTAAGTTAGGGATCACTCCACCCAATGCAGCACCAGTAGAATCGTGTAAGTAGTGACCTACTACACCAGAACTATTTGCTAAACCGTTTGGATGTTTTTGTGATTTTGAGTTCAATAATAAACGTGCAGTCTCACAAGTACTAGCACCTAAGATCACTACTTTCGCGTGTACTTGATACTCTTGCTTATCTGTTTTGTTTACATAAGAGATTCCTGTTGCTTTTCCTTCTCTATCTGTTAAAACTTCACGCGCCATTGCACCAGTAATTAAATCTACATTACCTGTTAATACCGCTGGCTTCACTAATACAGAAGAAGAAGAAAAATCTCCGTATACTTTACATGAACGATTACATTGACCGCAATAAAAACATGCACCACGCTCGTCATTAATTTTCTTTGTTAAGATTGATAAACGAGAAGGAATTACAGGAATATTAATTCCAGTAGCTGCTTTCTTGAACATCAATTCATGTAAACGAGGTTTTGGAGGAGGCAAGAAGATACCATCTGGATCGTTCTCTAATCCTTCATTCGTTCCGTATACACCAATTAATCTATCGATCTTATCGTAATAAGGTTTTACATCTTCATATCCAATTGGCCAGTCATCACCTAAGCCATCAATACTATGTCTTTTAAAATCTTTTGGTCCAAAACGAAGGGAGATACGTCCCCAGTGATTGGTACGTCCACCCACCATTCTTGCTCTCCACCAATCAAAATGATCTGAACCCTTTGTTTGTGTATATGGTTCTCCGTCAATTTCCCAACCCCAATAACATCCGTCGAATTCTCCGAATGGACGAAACTTAGAACTTGCACCACGACGTGGTGAATCCCATGGGTTTTTTAATTGAGCAGAATTTTTTGCTGGATCATAATCTGGACCTGCTTCTAGTAAGCAAACTTTTAATCCTGCTTTTGCTAATACATAAGCTGCCATACCACCGCCGGCTCCTGAACCTACAATAACTGCGTCGTATTTTTTTGGCGCTACTTTAACTTGAAAATCTGACATAAGGCAATCGTTTTCTCGTGATGATTTTAAAGAATGAATTTAGTGAAAAAATCGATTCAAAGACAAAAAAAAAGACCACTCAATGAAGAGTGGTCTCGGATTCTATAGGGTACGGAAAAATCATTAGAGAATAAAATTTATGGCCCTATATTTTTTTAGGGCCAATAAATTTTAGCTACAACCCATGCTAGTTCCGCAGTTCAAACACTTATAACAAGTGCCGCTACGGATAGTAATATGTCCACAAGTGCTACAAGCTGGAGCATCGCTTTGCATGCTCTTAGCTGCTGCTGTTACATTATCCATTGAACCACCTTCATTTACTGCAGCAGCTACATTTGCTTTTGCCGCAGGTGCAGGTGAAGCAGCAGGCGCTGTTACGCGAATGCTACTTAGTTCAGGCTTTCCCACAAGGGTAATATCTCCCTCCTCTCCTAAGTTTTCCACTGTAGGTTTATCCAAAACGTGTACTAAATCTGTTCTGCCTAAATATTCATAAGCTAATGAACGGAAGATAAAGTCAACGATAGAGGTTGTTGTTTTAATATTTGGATGATCTACCATACCTGATGGTTCAAATTTGGTAAATACAAACTTGTCTACGAATTCTTCTAATGGCACACCATATTGTAAGCCAACAGAGATAGAGATAGCAAAACAGTTCATCAAGCTACGTAAAGTAGAACCTTCTTTTGCTAAGTCGATGAATAATTCACCTACTGTACCATCTGCATATTCTCCCGTTCTTAAGAACAATACTTGACCACCAATTCTAGCTTTTTGCGTAAAGCCACGACGCTTAGCTGGTAAAGATTTACGCTCAACGATACGAGATAATTGACGCTTTAATTTGGTGTCTGTAGAAGTAGTCATTCTCTTTTGTACTTCTTCTAATAATTCGTCTACTGTTAAATTGCTTAAGTCAACTAATTGAGATGCTGCTGCTTCTTCTGTTGCTTCAGCTTCAGCGCCGTCCGTTTTTTTCTTCTTATCAGATTTAGTACTTAATGGTTGGCTTAATTTAGATCCGTCACGGTATAAAGCATTTGCTTTTAAACCTAACTGCCAGCTCATTAAATAACAATCAGCAATTTCTTCTACAGATGCTTCATTTGGCAAGTTGATTGTTTTTGAAATCGCACCAGATAAGAATGGTTGACATGCAGCCATCATTCTAATATGACCATGTGCGTGAATATAACGCTTGCCTTTTTTGCCGTTCTTATTAGCACAATCAAATACTGGTAAATGCTCTTCTTTTAATAATGGAGCACCTTCTACAGTCATTGTACCACAAACATAATCGTTCGCTGCATCTACTTGTTCTTCTGTAAATCCTAATGCTTCTAATAAATTAAAGCTCCAGTCTGCAAATACTTCTTCTTTGAAACCTAATCTTGTTAAACAAGCATCACCTAAAGTGAAACGGTTAAAGATGAATCCAATTTCAAATGCAGATTTTGCAGCACCATTTAATTTATCGATTTCTTCTTGCGTAAATCCTTTAGCTAATAAAGATTCGTTATTGATATAAGGAGCGCCTTTAAAGCTTGCATGACCTACTGCGAAGTTTACAATCGCATCATTTTCTGCTTGAGAATATCCTAAGTTCTTTAATGCTTGTGGAACTGATTGGTTGATGATTTTGAAATATCCACCACCAGATAATTTCTTGAATTTCACTAAAGCGAAATCTGGTTCAACACCTGTTGTATCACAATCCATTACTAAACCAATTGTACCAGTTGGAGCGATTACAGTTGTTTGTGCATTTCTATAACCATATTTCTCTCCCATTTGAACTGCATCATCCCAAGCTTTGGTAGCTGCTTTCAATAAGTAGTCAGGAGTATGTTGTGCTTTAATACCTTGTGGTTTAATTTCAATTCCTACATATGCATCTTCTGCATCATATGCAGCTGCACGGTGGTTACGCATTACACGTAACATGTCTTCTTTATTTTCTTCGTATTTATCAAAAGCACCTAAGAAAGAAGCCATTTCAGCTGAAGTCTTATAAGCAATACCTGTCATGATCGCAGAAATAGCACCTGCAATACCTCTTGCTTCTTCGCTATCATAAGGAATACCACTTACCATTAACATAGAGCCAAGATTAGCAAAACCTAAACCTGTTGTTCTGTAGTCGTAAGATAATTGTGCTACTTCTCTAGAAGGGAACTGCGCCATTAAAATAGACACTTCTAATACAGTCTGCCATAATCTTGTAGTATATTCAAAACCTTCAACATCAAATGAGTTATCAGATTCGTTGAAGAATTTTCTCAAGTTAATAGACGCCAAATTACATGCTGTGTTATCTAAGAACATGTATTCAGAACATGGGTTAGATGCATTGATTCTACCCCCTTTAGGACAAGTATGCCATTCGTTGATAGTAGTATCATATTGTGTACCTGGATCTGCACAACGCCATGCAGCGTTAGCGATTTGCTCCCATACTTCTCTTGCAGGAACTGATTTCATTACACGACCATCAGTACGTGCTTTTAATTCCCAGTTACCGTTTTCAGATAAAGCTTTAAAGAAGCTATTTGGAATACGAACAGAGTTGTTAGAGTTTTGACCAGAAACAGTAGCATACGCTTCTCCTTCATATCCATTATCATAACCAGCAGCAACTAATGCAGCTACCTTATCTTCTTCTTGTACTTTCCAGTTAATGAATTCTAATACTTCTGGGTGATCTAAATCCAAGCAAACCATTTTAGCTGCTCTTCTTGTTGTACCACCAGACTTAATAGCTCCAGCAGCACGGTCGCCAATTTTCAAGAAGCTCATTAAACCACTTGAAGAACCACCACCAGATAATTTTTCGTTTGCTCCTCTAATTTGAGAGAAGTTAGTACCTACACCAGAACCATATTTAAAAATTCTTGCTTCTCTTGTCCACAAATCCATGATACCACCTTCGTTCACTAAATCATCACTCACACTTAAGATGAAACATGCGTGTGGTTGAGGACGCTCATAAGCACTTGTTGATTTTTTTAATTGACCATCTTTTGGATCTACATAATAGTGACCTTGTGCACCACCTGTGATACCATAGCTCTCGTGCAATCCAGTATTAAACCATTGTGGCGAGTTAGGCACACATGCTTGGTTTAAAATACTATATACTAATTCTTCATAGAATATTTGTGCATCTTTATCTGTAGCAAAATAACCATAACGCTCACCCCATACTCTCCAACAATTTGCCATACGATGTGCCACTTGCTTCACTGTTGTTTCTCTACCCAAAGAACCATCAGCTTGTGGAACACCCGCTTTTCTAAAATATTTTTGTGCTAAGATATCTGTCGCAATCTGGCTCCATTGTTTTGGAACTTCCACATTGGTCATTTCAAATACTTTTTCTCCATTTGGATTTTTAATTACGCTATCTCTGTAGTCGTATTCAAATTGATCGTAAGGAGAAACGTTGTCCTTAGTAAAGCGGCGCTTAAACTGTAAGCCTTTTTTTGTTTTTGGAGTAGCCATGTTCGTATTCTATTTTATGGGTGTTAGGTATGTCTCCCAGTAGGTTTTTCAAAAACCTTGATGGGTAGACGAAAATATCTCTCTCTTTCCAGATTTCATCAACCGAAATATCAACAGCTGTGGATAAGGATTGGGAATAATGTCAAAGCCCATATTCCCATTGAATTCCATGATTTATCCCCAGCTGATGTTAGTTTCTTAGAAAAAAAAACCTTGGGATATAAATATTTTTTGTAATAAATCAGGGTGCCCTATAGGAGATCCAATAAAAATGGATATTTTTGGGCATGGCTAAGAAATTGTATGAAATGATCAGTGCGGGTAAGGAGCAATCTAAGAAAGCATTTGCAGTATTAATTGACCCTGATAAATTGAATGAAACTACCTTAATGGACACCATTCAATTGGCGGTAAAAGCAAAGGTGGATTATATCTTTGTTGGAGGTAGTTTGGTAGTCACTGATACATTGGATACGATGGTTGAGACCATTAAGAAAAATTGCAGTATTCCTGTTGTATTGTTTCCAGGTTCGCCAGACCAAATCACACCAAAGGCGGATGCACTTTTATATCTCTCTTTAATATCAGGAAGAAATCCAGAATTATTGATTGGTCAACATGTAGTGAGCGCTCCTTTTGTAAAACAAAGTGGTTTAGAAATTATACCGGTGGGCTATATGTTAATTGATGGAGGAAGTCCAACCACTGTTTCCTATATTTCAAATACTCATCCAATACCTTCTAATAAAAAAGATATTGCCCTTTGCACAGCGATGGCCGGAGAAATGCTTGGTTTAAAATTAATTTATATGGATGCTGGAAGTGGTGCTAAAACCCCTATCAGCACAGAGATGATTCAGTACGTATCCAAGCATATTAAAGTTCCTTTAGTTATAGGCGGAGGAATTACTAGTGCCGAAAAGGCAAAAGAAAACTGTATGGCTGGCGCAGATATTATTGTGGTAGGTAATGCAGTAGAAAAAGACCCTAGTCTAATTGAAGCGATAGCAACTGCAGTCCATAGTTTAAATGCTTAATTGCTTTTAAAAGCTCATCATTTCTTTAAACTTAACAGACTGGCGACGACTTATTTCAATCTTCTCCCCTCCTTTTAATTCTACTAAAAGTCCCCCATTGAAAAATGGTTCAATTTTTTCTATCCAATGTAGATTGATGATATGCTTTCTGTTGGCTCTAAAAAACACAC
This sequence comes from Bacteroidota bacterium, assembly GCA_046046935.1. GTDB lineage: Bacteria > Bacteroidota > Bacteroidia > Chitinophagales > Chitinophagaceae > Sediminibacterium. The sequence goes on along the minus strand of JBJOIU010000001.1, from coordinate 59,445 downwards.
GCTCATCCAATCTGTCTTCTAACGCATTTAGAGATTTTAATATCAATGGCTTATTGGTATCAAAATACACTTTCGCATAATTGCCCACACTTTCAAATAATCTGATATCTGCTAATTTCACAAACCAACAGCGCTCCCCATCTTTTACAAAGACTTGGTCTTGCTCACTCAGCGGACCTCTATTCACACCCAATAAACTAGCTTGTTCTAAAGCAATTTCTGTTTGTAATTTTTGAATGGCATCTGCTAATCTTTGCGGATCAATTGGCTTTAGTAAGTAATCCAAGGCATTTACCTCAAAAGCTTTTAATGCGAATTCATCATAAGCTGTAGTAAAAATTACTCTTGGGGCTTTTTCTAATTCTGCCAATAAATCAAAGCCTGTTTTACCTGGCATTTGAATATCTAAAAAAATTAAATCCGGATGCTGTAAATCGATCTTCTCAATGCCTTCGTCCACTCCACTAGCTTCATCTATAATTTGAATATCTGTATGTTGCAATAACAATTTTTTAAGCTCATTTCTGGCTAATCTTTCGTCATCAATGATAATTGCTTTAATTGGCATAAGTCAAAAAATTAATGTTGTATGGGGATAATTAATTTTGCAGTTACTTGTTGTGGCTGACATTGATAAATATCAAATTCTGCCTCACCTCTATATAAAATATTCAATCGATCTCTTGTACTTTGTAATCCAAATCCGTCATTTTCTCTTGCTTGAAGTATGCCGGTGTTTTCTACCATTAGTACTAATTTACCAGCTTCAATTCTTGCGATAATTTTAATTAAACAATCTCCAGGCTGCTTGCTCAAACCATGCTTGATTGCATTTTCTACCAATGTTTGCAACATCATTGGAGGTATGGCATAATCTACAGTAGCATCATCTATAGCATATTCTATTTTCAATCTATCTGCAAATCTGATATACTCCAGCGCTAAATAATCTTTAACAATCGCCAATTCTTTTTTCAAAGAAGTGATCTCGACCTTATCAACTTGAATACTACTTCTTAAAATATTGCTCAATTCTGTTATTGCTTTTCTTGCTCGCTCTGGGTCTTCATCTACTAGTGCACGAATACTATTGAGGGCATTGAAAATAAAATGCGGATTAATTTGAGACTTAATCGTTTTTAATTCTAATTCTTTAATTAGAGATTCCAACTTTAATTGTTTCAATGCCTCCGCATTAGCAAATTCTATATAATGCCATAAAACATAAATAGATAACCAAACTATAAAAATGGGTGTATCAAGAAAAAAACTAAATAAAAATCTTTTTCCCACTCTCTCTCCATTCCAGCTTGCAAAAATATGGTTCCAAGAAAAAATAAAAGGTGGATTAACTTCTCCTCCAGCTTCTCTTCTAAAATCATATAACTTGAATAGTTCTACTAATGAACTATTGATCAAACTATATAAGCCAGAGAAAAATAAAATCAACAATAACATTTTCCACCATTGATTGGCTGGTGTAGGCGGTCTAAGCTTAGAAAGAATAATAGATCTTCTCAGTAAATGTGAGATAATAATACCTAAGCTTACGCTAATCATTATTCTTTGAATAAATAAAATATTCAATTCTCTCTGTAATACATAAGAGAAAAACAGAATGGTCAACGCATAGCTTAACCACCCCCCAATTTGACATATCCAATAATATGATCTGTTTTTTAACATCTACCTCAAATTTACCAAAACCGGTCCAAAAATGTCCAATTTTAGGATAAGGGGCAAAATGCTTGGCTATTCGGTAAAAGCCTATAAAACACTAAACTTTTATGCTTTTTAAACGTTATTAACTTACTTTTACATTACAATTGTTTTGAATGCATTTTGAGGCCGGACCATTATTACAACATATCAATTCTCCAGAAGACTTAAAAAAAGTTTCTAGAGAAAAATTGCATCAGGTTTGCGACGAACTTCGCCAGTATATTATTGACGTAGTAAGTGTGCAAGGTGGCCATTTTGCATCCAGTTTAGGAGTGGTTGAATTAAGTGTTGCTTTACACTATGTATATAATACGCCATACGATCAATTAGTTTGGGATGTAGGCCATCAGGCTTATGGACATAAAATTTTAACCGGAAGAAGAGACAATTTTAGCACCAACAGAAAATACAAGGGTTTAAGTGGTTTTCCTAAAAGAAGCGAAAGCGAATATGATACTTTTGGCGTAGGTCACTCTTCTACTTCTATCTCTGCTGCATTAGGTATGTCAATGGCAGCTAAATACAAAGGAGAAGACAGAAAATCAGTTGCTATTATTGGCGATGGTTCTATGACAGCTGGAATGGCATTTGAGGCTATGAACCATGCGGGTGTGGCAGATAGTGATGTGCTGATTGTTTTGAATGATAATTGCATGAGTATCGATCCTAATGTAGGCGCTCTTAAAGAATATTTAACTGATATAAGTACTTCCCCAACATATAATAAGTTCAGAGACGAGCTTTGGGAATTAATGGGCAAACTGCCTATTGGTAAAAATTTCACAAGAGAAACCGCTTCTAAAGTAGAAGCTGGATTGAAAGGAATGGTTTCCAAAAGCAGTAATTTATTTGAAGCTTTAGGCTTAAGATATTTTGGCCCAATTGATGGACATAATATTACTAAGTTGGTAGATACTTTGAGAGATCTTAGAGAAATACCTGGTCCAAAAATTTTACATATCTCTACTGTAAAAGGCAAAGGATACGCTTTGGCAGAAAAAGATCAAACCAAATGGCATGCGCCAGGTTTGTTTGATAAATTAACTGGAGAAATTATTAAGAAAAAAATAGATGCCCCTCAACCACCCAAATACCAGGATGTATTTGGACATACTATTTTAGAATTAGCAGAAGTAAATCCTATGATCATGGGTGTAACCCCAGCGATGCCTAGCGGTTCTTCATTGAAATTTATGATGGACGCTATGCCGCATAGAGCATTTGATGTAGGCATTTGCGAACAACATGCAGTTACATTAAGCGCAGGTCTAGCAACACAGGGTTTAAAAGTATTTTGTAATATCTACTCATCATTTATGCAACGCGCATACGATCAAGTAATACATGATGTCGCATTACAAAAACTACCTGTTGTATTTTGCTTGGATCGAGCAGGTTTAGTGGGAGAAGATGGACCAACACATCATGGATGTTATGATATCGCTTTCTTTAGATGTATTCCAAATATGATTATTGCTGCACCGATGAATGAATCTGAATTGCGCAATTTGATGTACACTGCACAATTACCAGAAACAGCATTGCCTGTAGTATTAAGATACCCAAGAGGTGAAGGTGTTCAAGTAGACTGGAAAAAACCAATGGAGAAAATAGAAATTGGTAAAGGCCGCAAATTAAAAGATGGAAAAGAAGTAGCCATTTTAAGTTTTGGACATCCAGGTAATTTTGCACAAACAGCTATTAGAAATTTAAGAGCAGAAGGATTAGACCCTGCGCATTATGATATTCGCTTTGTTAAACCTTTGGACGAAGCTCTACTTCATGAAGTATTCCAAAACTACTCCAAGATTGTGACTGTTGAAGATGCAACTGTAGTGGGCGGATTTGGTTCTGCTATACTAGAATTCATGAATCAACACGGCTATACTGCACAAGTAACCATTCTTGGAATCCCAGATACCATTGTTGAACATGGAAGCTTAAAAGAATTGCATCATGAATGTCATTATGATGCGCAAGCAATTGCAGATGCTGTGAAAGCCTTACTAGGCCAAGTAGAATTCGCTTAATTTAAGCTAGGATCAAAATCTCCTTCGTCTTCTTTTACTGTGTTTTCGTCGTCCTTGAAGGCGTCTAAATCCATCTTTGTTTCATAAGAGTCAAATGTATCAATATGACCTGGCTCCAAATCGTCTTCTCTATTTTCATTCCACTCGATAATGAAATTATTGCGACCTTCTCCCACCAATAACTTCATATATTTTTGTTGTGCTAATTCTAATATAGACAAGAATAAGAACAATGCGTGTACTCTATCCTCACAGATATCAAACACTTTTTCAAAAGCTACTGTTTTTTCTTTCTGCACCTGATCTAACAAATACTCTCTGCTGCCCTCCATAGTGTAGTTGTATCTAACTACAGTATGCACTGGCTTAGCCGTTTGTCGATCTTGTAAACGCAACATTACTTTCTCAAATGATTTCATCAATTTGAACAAAGTAACCGTTTGTAATTCTGTACCTTCTGCAGCTTCCTCACCCACCAAAGACATTTCTTGTTGGATATTACCTCTCTTCACCATTAGCATTCTCAATTGCTCCAAATCTGCCATTTGAGTAGCCGCTTCTTTATAACGCTTGTACTCTAAAATTTTATCAATCAATTCTTGTCTTGGATCAATTTCGTTTCCAGAAGCATCTATTTCTTTTCTTGGCAATAATAATTTTGCCTTGATACGCATTAAAGTAGAAACAAATAAAATGAACTCACTACTTAATTCAATATTTAACTTTTCTTGCTGATGTATGAAATCCAAAAAATCTTTGATGATTTTCGTGATCTGAATATTATAAATATCCATTTCATCACGCTCGATAAAAAACAACAATAGATCAAAAGGTCCTTCAAACTGATCTACTTTAATGGAATAATTAGCATGCTGACTCATAGGCTACAAAGAAACAAGAATTTATCCATTTTTAAGGCAAAAAGGGGCATCTTTGTTTCAAATTCGAACAGATGCATCAGAAGTGGACCAATTGGCTTGTTTTCGCCCTATTATCCTTGGTTTGGGGTAGTTCTTTCGTATTAATGAAAGAGGGCATGAAGTCTTTTTCGCCATATCAAGTGGCCTCTTTAAGAATGCTTTTCGCAGGATTGGTTTTGCTGCCATTTGCTATCAAAGCCCTGCCAAAAATACCAAAAGACAAAATGGGTCTGGTATTATTATCTGGCGTGGTGGGCAATTTTATTCCGGCTTTTCTATTTTGTATTGCCGAGACTCAAATTGATAGTGCACTAGCTGGTATATTAAATTCTTTAACCCCTCTTTTTACAATTCTTGTTGGTATCGCATTTTTTAAAGTACAAACCAATGTCAGTAAAATGATCGGAGTGGTAATTGGTTTTATAGGACTATGCTTTTTATTTGCGGCTGGTAAAGAAATGAGCTTGCACAATATGGGTTATGCAGGATTGGTTTTAATAGCCACTTTATTGTATGGTATTAATGTCAATATGGTTGGAAGGTACTTGCAAAGTATTGGGGCTTTAAATATCGCCTCTGTTGCATTTGCTTTTTTAATTTTACCTAGTGCAGCTATTTTATTTTTTACCGATTATTTCAAGAACGACTTCTCAAATCATTTAATTATACATTCCACATTAGCAAGTGCTGTATTAGGTATTGTAGGCACTTCGGCAGCAAGTATTCTTTTTTATTATTTAATTAAAAGGGCTGGTGTAATATTTGGATCCCTAGTGACTTATGGTATTCCAATTGTTGCTGTAAGCTGGGGTATGTTGTACGGGGAAAAAATAACACCCATGCAATATGTTTGGATGGGTGTTATACTATTAGGTGTATTTATAGCCAATAAGCCGGCTACTAAACAGTCATAATTTCTTTCTCTTTTGCTTCTAAGTGTTTCTCCACAGCAGCAATATACTTGTCTGTTAGACCTTGGATGGTCTCTTCTGTTCCTTTACAAATATCTTCACTTGCGCCATCTTTTTGTTGCTTCTTTACTTGTTCAATATGATCTCTACGAATATTTCTGATAGCAATTTTACTTTGCTCTCCTTCTCCACTTGCTTTTTTCACTAATTCACGACGACGCTCTTCTGTTAATGGTGGCATGAATAATCTAATTTGTACCCCATCATTTTGTGGTGTAATACCAATATTGGCCCCCATGATAGCACGCTCAATTAAAGCCAACATGTTTTTCTCCCAAGGTTGAACACTGATTGTTCTTGTATCCAAAACAGCCACATTTGCCACCTGACTAATAGGTGTTGGTGTGCCATAATAATCTACATTAATGCCTTCTAAAATAGAAGGGCTAGCCTTCCCAGCACGAATTTTTGTTAATTCAATTTCTAGGTGATTAATGGCTTTTTTCATGCCATTTTCTGCGTCTGCGGTGATTTTACTTAAAGCTTCCGACATAATTCATTCTTTTGAGTACACAAAGCTAATAAATCCTGCCATTCTTTAGCTGTATTTTTTGCTATCTTTGCCACCATAATTATTTTAAGCTTATGACAACTGCAGAATTAACCAAGACAGCTTCTCAAGTAAGAAGAGATATCGTAAGAATGGTACATGCTCAACAAAGTGGTCATCCAGGAGGTTCTTTAGGATGTGCCGATTTTTTAACTGCATTGTATTTTAAGATAATGAAGTTTGATAGTAGTCAATTCTCTATGGATGGGAAGAACGAAGATTTATTCTTTTTATCTAATGGACATATCTCTCCTGTATTTTATTCAGTATTATCTAGATCAGGTTATTTTGATGTGAAAGAGTTAGCAAGCTTTAGAAAAATAAATTCAAGATTGCAAGGTCACCCAACAACACATGAAGGCTTGCCTGGTATTAGAATTGCAAGCGGTTCTTTAGGCCAGGGAATGAGTGTAGCGATTGGCGCAGCGCTTTCTAAAAAATACAACGGAGACGATAGAATTGTATATTCTTTACATGGTGATGGCGAATTACAAGAAGGTCAAAATTGGGAAGCCATTATGTTTGCTGCACATAACAAAGTAGATAATTATATTGCTACAGTAGATGTGAATGGTCAACAAATTGATGGACCTTTAAGCAAGGTATTAAACCTTGATAATTTAGAAGATAAATTCAAAGCCTTCCATTGGACTGTATTACATATGGATGGTCATAATATGGATGAGATAGTAGCTACGCTTGAAAAGGCAAAAGGTTTAACAGGCCAAGGCAAGCCAATAGTAATCTTAATGAAGACTACTATGGGTAAAGGAGTAGACTTTATGGAAACTGGTCATGAGTGGCATGGTATTGCTCCAAACGACGAGCAATTAGCTAATGCATTAACTCAGCTAGAAGAAACTTTAGGAGATTACTAGGATCGCACCTCTTGCATCTCGATTAACTTTTTATAATATCCATTTTGAGCAATCAATGATTCATGATTGCCACGCTCTACAATATTCCCTTTTTGTAAAACGATAATTTCGTCTGCGTGTCTAATGGTGGATAATCTATGAGCAATCACAATGGAGGTTCTGTGTTGCATCATATTATTTATTGCGTCTTGTACTAATTTTTCACTCTCCGTATCTAAGGCCGAAGTGGCTTCATCTAAAATTAAGATGGGTGGATTTTTTAAGACTGCTCTTGCTATGGTTAAACGTTGACGTTCTCCGCCGCTTAATTTACTACCTCTATCCCCAATCATTGTATCAAAACCTTGTTCTTTCTTAATAATGAATTCGAATGCATTAGCAATTCTAGCGGCTTCTTGTATTTCTTCAATGGTTGCATCTGGTTTGCCCAAAGCAATATTGGCAGCAATAGTGTCATTAAATAAAATGGGCTCTTGAGTTACAATGCTTATATGTTGTCTCAGACTATGTAAACTATAGTCTTTGATATTCTTGCCATCAATCAATAAAGCCCCTGCACTTACATCATGAAAACGTGGTACTAAATCCGCCAAGGTACTTTTACCAGCCCCAGAAGAACCGACTAATGCAATGGTCTTGCCTTTTGCAATCGTCAGATTAATTTGATTTAAAATAACCGTGTCGTTATAAGCAAATTGTACATTTTCAAATTGAATTTCATGATTAAACCCATTTAAGTCAATAGGATTTTTAGATTCTTCCACCACAACCGGGGCTTCTAAAATTTCATTTAATCTATCCAATGTAGCAATTCCTCTATTAACATTGTATACTGCTTGAGAGAGTGCTTTTGAAGGATTAATAATTTGAGAAAATAAAGCTACATAGCCAATAAAAGAACTGCCTGATAAAATTTCTCCACTCAATACTAATTTACCTCCAAACCAAAGCACACAACACAAAATGATCACACCCAAAGATTCAGATAATGGAGAGGCTAAATCTCTTCTATATAAAATTTTATTTTTAATAAAGAAGATCTCGTCTATCAATCCGTAAAAATTTTTCTTAACTCTTGTTTCTGCATTAAATGCTTTGATGATTCTTAAGCCAGACAAAGTCTCTTCCATCTGACTCATAATCTCTCCCCATTTTACTTGTGCCTTATTGGTTTGCTTTTTTAAACTTCTTCCAATTCTGCCTACCACAAAGCCAGCCAATGGCAATAACACAAATACAAATAAAGTAAGCTTTACACTAATAGCGAACAATACTATAATAATACCAATAATATTCAAAGGCTCTTTAATCATGCCTTCCAAAGCTCCAATAATAGAGTTTTCTAATTCTGCGATATCATTAGAAGATCTACTTAAAATATCTCCTTTTCTTTGCTCAGTAAAATAACCAATAGGTAATTGTAAAATTTTATCGTACAATAATTTGGAATACTTTCTTGTTACTGCATTTCTAATAGGTGCTAAAAAATACCAAGATAGATACAGGAATAAGTTCTTTAATAGTACTGCAGTAATGATGCCCAAGCAAATCCAGCCCAAGGCTTGAACTTTTCCAAATTGCGCAATAGTGGTTTGTAAAAAATGATAAATGGTGTCTTTGAAGCTACCAGCCCCAGCGCTAGTTGTTTTTACCACGCCAGTTAGTTCATTGCTATCAAAAATCAGATCCATAAAAGGGATGAGCATACTCAAAGAGAATAGGCTAAAAATGATAGACAAAGAGATAAATAAGGTATAAAGGCCCATATAGGCCTTATATTCCTTGATATAACTAATGATTCTAATAAATTTCTTCATAAATAAACTATTCCTCAGAATAATCAGCAAAGTAACTAATTTTACAGCGAATCAACGATTTTGATTATGGAAGAAGGTAAAAGACAAAAACAAGTGGCAGGAGCTATTCAGGCTACTATGAATGACATATTTTTAAAATTAGGACTAATTATCATAGACGGGGGCATGGTATCTATTTCCTCTGTTAAAGTGACTCCCGATTTATTGGAAGCAAGAATATACCTAAGCTTATTTCAGGTGACCGACCAGGGCGCTTGTTTTAAAAAAATACAAGCCCAAGCATGGGAGATTAAAAAGTTGTTAGGCGAAGCAATGAAACATCAACTTAGAAGAATCCCTGTATTGCATTTTTACTTAGATGACACATTAGACTATGTGTTTAAAATGGAAGAGATTTTTAAAACCTTATAAGTGCATTTTTTATTCGCATGGAGATACTTTAGAGGCAAGTATGCTTTTCAGGCAATTCAAATTATTGCTTGGGTAAGTGTTTTTGCAATTGCGATCGGTACTGCAGCTTTAATTACTATTTTAAGTGTTTCTAATGGGTTCTCCGAAGTGGTAAAAAGCTTATACGCCGATTTTTATGCAGATATAAGAATTAGCCCAGCAAAAGGAAAGTTTTTTACAATCAATGATGCTCAATACCATTCTCTACAAAATATTGACGGGGTCACTGCTATTAGTAAGGTGGTAGAAAATAGAGCCCTTTTTGTTAAAGGAGATTACCAAACTGTTGCAACTTTAAAAGGAGTGGATACTTCTTATGGAAGCATTAATCATATTAAAGATTATTTAAAAAGAGGACAAACTGCTATTGGCTATAAAGACCGCCCTTTACTTATAATGGGCATTGGCGTAGAACGCAAGCTGGGATTGTTTCAGAGCATGCTGGGGGATTCTGTACAATTGTTCTCTGTTAATCGTTCTGGAATGTCTCTTACAGCATTTAGTCAATTAAATAATTTGACTGCCAACCAATCAGGTGCTTTTTCTGTGCAACAAGAATTTGACGAATCTTATGTTTTTACCAACTATTTATTCGCTCAATATTTATTTGATTTAAATGAAAACCAATACTCTGCTATTGAATGTGCAGTTGATAAAAACAAAGAACGCCAAGTAATTGCTCAAATGAAAAAAATACTAGGTGCCGATTTTTTAGTACAGAATAAATACCAGCAAAATGCCGATCTATATAAAATCATGCAATTAGAAAAATGGATCATTTTTGCCATACTTGCATTAATTATGATGGTTGCATCTTTCAATTTAGTAGGCGCTCTGACGATGTTGGTTCTAGAAAAACAAAAAGACATTCATGTGCTTGGTGCAATGGGTGCAAGTCCAATAGATATTCAAAAAATATTCTTATTACTTTCTGGCATCATGGCTTTAATGGGTGCATTTTTAGGCGGAATTATTGCTACTACATTTATTGTATTACAACAGCAATTTCATTTTATTAAATTAGGCGGGAGTTCTTTTGTTATTGATTATTACCCAATCAAACCTATGTTAGAAGACTATTTAGCCATTTTTGGCTTGGTTATATTTATTGCTTTAGTAGCAGGCTGGCTACCTTCGAGAAAGGCCGCTAAGCAATTACATGGAAGATTGTAAAATATAAAGGGGGTGCAAAAGCTACCCCCTTTATATTTCAAAACACTTAAAGTGATTTATTGCTCGTTAGAACTAGGTGCATTTTTTACATACCCTAATTTTGCTTCTAAACTTAAAGTTGCATGAGGAACGGCTCTTAATCTTGCTTTGTCGATTAACAAACCTGTTACTCTACAAATACCATAAGTCTTATTTTCAATTCTCATTAATGCTTTTTCTAAGTGATCAATGAACGTGATTTGACGGCTTGCCATCTGACCTAATTGCTCTCTTTCCATACTTACACTACCATCTTCCATAGTCATATAACGTGCATCATCATTATCACCACCCATTTCGTCTTTTCTAGTAATCAACCCCTGTAGATAAACTAATTCTTTTTTTGCAGCATCTAATTTCTTAGAAATTAAATCTTTGAATTCTGCTAATTCTGCATCTGAATATTTAACTAATGTCTCTGTAGATCTTTCCACTTCCTTTCTTTTTTCCATTGGTACATATCCTGGTTGATAAGGAACACTGCTTTTAGCATTGATCTTTGGAACTTTTACATCTTTTATTGGCTCTGCAGCTTTACGCACAGGCTTCACAGGTGGAGTTGGAATAACAGGTACCGGCTTTGCAGGAGGTACATATTTTTCTACTGGCTTCACTGGAGCAACTGGCTTTTTTAATGGAGCAGGTGCTGGTTTTGCAGGAGCAGCCACTTTCTTAGCAGGAGCTGCTTTAACTGGAACAGCTTTCTTAGCAGGAGCAGGTGCTGGTTTTGCAGGTGCTGCTACTTTTTTAGCAGGTGCTGCTTTAACAGGAGCCGCTTTCTTAGCAGGAACTGCTTTTTTTGCTGGGACTGCTTTTTTTATTGGTGCTGCTTTTTTTGCTGGGGCAACCTTTTTTGCTGGTGCCGCCTTTTTAACCGGAGCTGCTTTTTTTGCAGGAGCTGCTTTCTTTGCAGGAGCTGCCTTTTTTGCTGGAGCCGCTTTCTTAGCTGGTGCTGCTTTTTTAGCAGGAACTGCTTTTTTTGCTGGTGTCGCTTTTTTAGGCGCTGGTTTTTTTGTAGCCATAATTATCCTTTTTGTAAAACTGAAATCCTTAATTGTTGGTCATTTATTTCGACATCTACCCCGTCTTCTAAAGCCGGAACCCAGTCAATTTCCAATGCCAATATTTCGCGGCAAATATAATCTGAAAATTCATTAATGGAGTCCTTCAAATTGGTGTTATCCACAATTCGGAGTAAAATCTTGTCTGTAAGCTCAAAATTGGCCTCTTTTCGGATGTTTTGGACCCTATTTACCAATTCTCTAGCGTTTCCTTCCTTTGTCAGGGCCTCACTCAGGGTGATATCCAAGGCCACGGTCAATGAATTTTTCACTGCAACGCTCCAACCTGGGATGTCTTCTGCTATGATCTCTACCTCGGAAACCAATAGTTCTATTTTGTCCCCATCTACCTCTAAAGTAAAATGGCCCTCTTTTTCCAATTGACTAATTTGCGCTTGGTTCATAGAGGCAATCACCTGAGAAGCTTGCTTCATCTTGGTACCCAATTTGGCACCTAATAATTTAAAGTTGGGTTTTAACTTTTTACTAATAACCCCTTCTGTTTCGGTGATATAGTTGATCTCTTTTACGTTGACTTCTGCTAGAATTAATTCTTCCATCAATTCAATTGCAGATTTCATATTTGGATCTAATACTGGAATCAATATTTTTTGAAGGGGCTGACGAACTTTGATATTTACTTTCTTTCTAATGGATAAAACCAAAGAGCAAATGTCCTGGGCCATTTGCATTCTTTGCTCTAAAGCCAGATCAATTTTAGCTAGATCTGCTTTAGGAAAATCTGCATGATGTATAGAATCTACAGCATGTCTTTTCGTAATGCCATTTAAATTTCTGAAAACCTGATCACAGAAGAATGGTGCAATTGGCGCCATTAATCTGGTGATTGTTTCTAAACATTCATATAAAGTTTGGTATGCGGCAATCTTATCATCTGTATAGGTTCCTTTCCAAAATCTTCTTCTACATAAACGAACATACCAGTTACTAAGATGCTCATCAACAAAAGTTTCAATAGCACGCCCAGCAACAGTTGGCTCGAAATCGTCCATTGCATGAGTAACTGTTTGAGTCAATGTATTTAAAGAAGAAATAATCCAACGATCAATTTCAGGTCTATCTTTTACTGGTATATAATCTTGTTCAAACTTAAATCCATCCACGTTTGCATACAAAACAAAGAATTGATAAGTATTGTATAAAGTGCCAAAGAATTTTCTTTGCACTTCTTGTATACCAGATAAATCAAACTTTAAATTATCCCAAGGAGAAGCATTCGTGACTAAATACCATCTTGTAGCATCGGCACCATATTTTTCAATGGTCTCAAATGGATTCACCACATTTCCCAAACGCTTACTCATCTTATTACCATTCTTATCCAATACCAATCCATTACTCATTACAGCCTTGTATGCAACACTATCAAATAGCATTACAGCCAATGTATGTAAAGTATAAAACCATCCTCTTGTTTGGTCAACACCTTCACAAATAAAATCAGCAGGAAATGCTTGACCTTTATCTACTAAATCTTTATTCTCAAATGGATAATGCCATTGTGCATAAGGCATTGCACCAGAGTCAAACCAAACGTCTACTAAATCGGGAACGCGCTTCATTGGTTGTCCTGTTGCACTCAGTAATTCTATTTGATCTACAAATGGCTTATGTAAATCCACGTCTAACTTTCCGTCTACGATGGCTAATCTAACATCTTTATTATACCCCTTTTCTTTTGCTGCCACAAAAGATGCAGTCAACTCTTCTATAGAGCCTATGCAAATTTCTTCTGTACCATCTTCTGTTCTCCATATAGGTAAAGGTGTACCCCAATATCTACTTCTAGATAAATTCCAGTCCACCATATTCTCTAACCAATTACCAAAACGACCTTCGCCTGTACTCTTTGGTTTCCAGTTAATAGTTTTATTTAATTCCACCATTCTTTCTTTAACAGCAGTAGTTTTTATAAACCATGCGTCTAAAGGATAATATAAAATAGGCTTATCTGTTCTCCAACAATGCGGATAATTATGTTCGTACTTTTCTACTTTAAAGGCACGATTTTCTTTTTTCAATTTCACACAAATGTCCACATTAACGTCTTGAAAATCTTTTTCGTCTTTATAGTTCTTTACATATCTGCCACTGAACTCACCTACTCCATCTACAAATTTTCCTTCTCTATCCACTAGAGTAATAATTCCTAAATTATTTTTTTGACCTACTTTATAGTCATCTGCTCCAAATGCAGGTGCAGTATGTACTATACCTGTACCATCTTCAGTAGTTACAAAATCGCCTAGTATAATTTTAAATGGATCTCCTTCAAATATTGCTGGATCATTGGCTTCAAAAGGCATTAATTGTTCGTAACGCAAATTATTTAATTGCGCGCCTTTGAATTCTGTCAAAATTTTCCAAGGTAAAATTTTATCTCCTTCTGCAAAATTATCAATAGACAATCCTTCTTCTTTGAAATATTTTGAAAGCAAAGCTTTGGCTAATACCACATTCACTGGCATTGCAGTATATGGATTATAGGTTGCTACTAATACATAATCAATATTGGGACCCACTGTTAAACCTAGGTTAGAAGGTAAAGTCCATGGCGTGGTTGTCCATGCCATGTAGTAAACATCTTGATTATTTTGATTGGTTGCCGCTGCGTCAAATAAGAATTGACTTTCTGCTGAAGCAATTGCTTTAAACATTACCACGGCAGATGTATCTTTTACATCTTTATAGGTGCCTGGTTGATTTAATTCATGCGAACTTAATCCTGTACCTGCAGCTGGAGAATAAGGCTGTATACTTACACTCTGATACAAATACCCTTTCTTGTATAAAGTACTCAGTATCCACCAAAGTGTTTCAATGTAATTATTATCAAATGTGATATATGGATTATTTAAATCAACCCAATAACCCATTTTATTCGTTATATCATCCCACTCTTTCTTATATCTTAAAACCGCTTCTCTACATTTTTTATTATACTCTTCAATGGTAATTTTTTTACCAATATCTTCCTTAGTAATTCCTAATTCTTTCTCAACCCCCAACTCTACAGGTAAACCATGGGTATCCCATCCGCCTTTTCTTTTTACTTGGAACCCTTGCATGGTTTTATACCTACAAGTCATGTCTTTTAAAGTTCTAGAAATGACATGGTGAATACCTGGCATACCATTAGCACTTGGCGGTCCTTCATAAAATACAAAAGGGGTTTTCCCTTCACGTAATTGGACAGATTGCTCAAAAGCCTGCTCTTTTTTCCAGGCAGCTAATATTTCTGCCTCAATATTGGGCAGGTTTAATCCGTTGAATTCTGGGTATTGGTTACTCATAAAAGGCTTATCCTAGCTGATTTTTAGGGCACGAAGGTACGAAATAAGCCGGGAAAAAATAGCCTATGAATGGGGTTCCGAAGAGGTATTTTCAGGCAAATCCTCTTTAAAAAAGCGATTTTGAAAGACAAATAGGGAAATTACACCTGTACTAATGGCCATATCGGCAAAATTAAAAACGGGTCTGAAGAACTCGAATTCTTCCCCTGCCCAAAAAGGGAACCAACTTGGGTAGTGCGCATCTCTAATGATGGGGAAATAAAACATATCCACTACTCTGCCATGTAAAAAAGAAGCATAACCACCCCCTTCAGGGAAAAGCTGGGCTACCATAGTAGTATAAGGCACGCTTGCTTCAAAGATTAAACCATAAAACATACTATCAATTAAATTACCCACTGCCCCTGCATATATTAATGCGACGCAGATGATAAAACCATTGTGGTATTTTTTTTCGATAAATCCCTTGATTAAAAATGTACCCCAAATCACAGCAGCTAATCTAAATAAAGTCAAGGCCACTTTACCCCAGTCACCTCCAAATTTTAAACCCCAAGCCATGCCTTCATTTTCAATAAAATGCAGTCTTGCCCAATTGCCCAAAATAGCATGCTCTTCTCCAATGAAAAAATTAAGCTTTATATAAAACTTAATTGCTTGATCAATGAATAAAATAAGAAGTATAAATAAAGTGACTTTCTTTCCGTTCATAATTAATGTTTTGCTGCTTCTTGCTTTTGCTTATTTGCAAAGATAGAATACAAGATAGAACCGGTGATACAAAATACAATGACTAATAAAGATAAAATCACTTGGGTATTTTTATCCATCACCATATTGATATAATGCTCTCCTAGCATTTTTACTCCAATAAATACTAAAACGATAGCAATACCTTGTTGTAAATGCTCGAATTCGTTGACTGCCCCTCTTAATAAAAAGAATAAAGACCTTAATCCAAGAATAGCGAAAATATTAGAAGTATAAATAACCAAACTACTATTAGAAATACCCATCACAGCAGGGATTGAGTCCAATGCAAAAACCAAATCAATAGCAGCCAATAAAACCACTACTACAAATAAACTTGTATACACTGGTCTTCCATTTTGTTTAATAACAAATTTACCTTCCCCATCTGAATTAGAAAGTGGCAAAAACTTTTTCAAAAATTTATAAATCTTTGAATCATGTGGATCAAAATGATCTTCACTATTGGCTGTGTACATTTTGATTCCTGTATATACCAAGAACACACCGAAAATATATAAGATCCAAGCAAACTTAGCCACTAAAGCTACCCCAACAGTTATAAATATCACTCTGAAAACTATTGCAGCTAAAATGCCAATTAATAAAACTCTAGAAGTATGTTGTTCTTTAACTTTAAAAGAATCAAATATTAAAATAAACACAAAAATATTATCAATACTCAAGCTCCATTCCATTAAATAGCCGCTCAAAAATTCTAAACCTAATTTCTGTCCTTCTTCTACCCACATAAAAATAAAAAAGCCCAAGGCTAATAAAACCCATAAAAATGTTTGTCTTAATGCTTGTTTAATAGAAATAGTGGCATTTTTTTTACTCAAAAAGCCAAGGTCTAGAATTAGCGCAGTAACGATTACTACTCCAAAAACACTGTATACAATTTGGTCTGTTGTCATACCATAAAGATAAGTCAAGATTGGCTATGCTGCAAATTGACGTTTTCTGTAAATAGATCCTGCATAATAGGCCAACCATAACAATAGTAAAGGGAATATGGTTAATAGTAATTGTAAATACATTTTATAATTAGCCACTTTTTCTTGGTTCAAGGTTCTTAATATCCACTCTTTGTCTCTTGCTGCTAGAATATCTACTGGTTCATTCAAATAAGCAATGGCATTGGTAAAGAAATCTTTATTACCAAATTGATAGGCTTCCATGGGTATCATACCCATGGGCATTGGACCCGTGGAGGATTGCACACTATTGGTTAAAATGTCGGCATCTGAAATGACAATTTGCTTAGCAGTTTTTATACCCTTTGACTGATAGCTTAATCCTGTATTTTGGAATAAAGAATCTTTCCAGGATGCTGCCATTCTATTTGCAAAAGGAGATTTAAACAATCCCTCCAGTAATACCGCTACTGCAATATTACTTTTCTGAAAACCTTGCAAATCCTCTTCTCTTGATACACTATTCAAAGACACCATACTTGGCGTTGATAAGATCCTGCTATTTGTATCTGTTTTTAATAAAATTGTTTTTTGAATGCCAGCTGCAAAGACAGTGTCCATGCTTGAAGGGAATTGCGCTAAAACCCTATCCATATTTTTCACCATTCTATTATTCGAATTGGCATTCAACAATGGGTAATAAGGCCAAGGAATTCTTTGTATTACAGGATTGCCAGCCGCATCTTTACCAGTCACTACTGGTAGTTTGCTGCAATTTAAATCTTGCACTATGTCATTGTTTACTCTAACTCCATAATTAAAAAGCAAATTTTGTAATTGCAAGTTTCTATCATAAGCTATATAAGAACCTGTTGATTTTTGCAAACTATCGTACTCTGCAAATAATGGGTCAATGGCCCAAATAATATTCCCCCCATTCATGATGTATTGGTCAATTTTTAATTGATCCATTTCTGTAAATGCTTTCGTTGGCTTTACAATTAATAAAGTCTTTATTTTATTCGCATCAGGATACCCTTTTTTCAAATCAAATACGACCAAATTATATTGATGCCTTATAGATTGTCCAAGATCATTTACCGTTAGGTCGACTGGTTCACCATTCCCAATTAAATACCCGATTGTTGGCAGTTCTGTTCTATTCAAATAATAAATTGCCTTGGTGATTTTAAATTCCAATAAAGAGCTAGCTGCATTAAAAGATGCTTCTTTGTCTTCCTCAGGCACATCTTTAATTATATTATAGGGTTTATAATATTTTTTACTAGTTCTTATATCTATTGCTATTGGAGGCTTGCCTGGCATTTCAATCAACATGCCCGGAATAATTAATTGATCAATTCTTTGATCTCCTTTAGATGCATCTGATTGAACTCTTTCAACAGGCAATCCTAATCTGCTTAAACTATCATACACTTGGTATAAACTTGTATCGCTATATTGTTCGCTAGGCAAATCTAATTGCCAACTTATATTATCTTTATTTTCGGCTACTAATTTTTTTAGAACGGCTTCTGTTGCAAGCGATAATTTTTTATACTCTTGAGGCAAGTCCCCTCCTAAGTATACATGAATCTTAATAGGTGTCTCGACAGATTTTAAGATTTCAATACTAGTTGGCGCAATACTAAATCTTTTATCCTTGGTTAAATCTACTTGTAATGGAAAGAATAAGGTCAGTAAATTAATTAGTACAATAGAAAATAGGAGTATAAAGGATTGTTTCTGTTGGATTAAATTTTCTTTACAACCTATTGTAAACAATACTATTACTGAAATGAAATAAAATAAATCTGTAGCAGTTAGTACGCCCCTGCTCATATTTTCAAAATGAACAGCTAAACCCAATTGTGCTAAATAGTATCCATAGTTTGCATCAACAAATGACAGTGTACTTATCCAGTCAAATCCTTTGAAAACCATTGTTGCAATAAATACTGATATAATTAGTGCAATTACAGGCTGCTTTGTTTTACTACTTGCAAAAAGACCAATCATAGCGTAGGTTGCGGCCAAAAGTAATAAGCCAATATAAGCCCCCATGGTCGCTCCCCAATCCAAACCTCCATTACTACTCAATTGGTCTAAAGCAAAGGCATAAAAAACTGTTGGAGCAATTGCCATCAAAATAATCAAAAGTACTCCCAGGAATTTTCCAATAACAATCTCCACCAAACTTACTGGAAGGGAGAATAAAATATCTGAAGTGCCCTGTGATTGTTCTTCTGCAAAACTTCGCATGGTAATTGCCGGCACTAATAATAAGAGAAACCAAGGTGCAAAATCAAAATACACTTGCAGACTTGCATACCCAAAATCTAAGACATTGAACCTAGAAAAAACAAAAAGCACTAAGCTGTTTACAAGTAAATAGAAGCTAATGATAAAATAGCCTGTAATATTTCCAAAATAATGTGCCCACTCTTTTTTTGCAATTGCCCACATAAATCAAAGCTACAAAAAAAAGGCCCCCGAGTTTCGGGAGCCTTTATATATTCTTTGGGGAAAACTTTTAATAATGCAACTTACACTGCAAAACTCTCACCACAACCACAACTTCTACTCGCATTAGGGTTATTAAAATAAAACCCCTTTCCATTTAATCCATCAGAGAAATCTAATTCAGTGTTTACTAAGTATAAAAAGCTTTTTAAATCAGTAACTACTTTTACGCCATTATCTTCAAATACCTGATCCATTGGCTTGATTTCGTTATCAAAATCTAATTTATAACTTAAGCCAGAACAGCCGCCACCTACCACACCCACTCTTAAAAAATAAGAAGAGTCGCCAGCAATATTTGCCTCTTGCAATAATTGTACAATTTTTGCTTTGGCTTTTTCGCTCACTAAAATGGTATTTTCTGCTACTTCACTCATGAGTATTATTAATGTATACGCTCTTCAAATACAAGCTCTTCCAAGCCATTCTTTTTACGATAGTCATTAATAGCAGACTTAATAGCGTCTTCTGCTAAAACTGAACAGTGAATTTTTACTGGAGGCAAATTTAATTCCTCTACTAAATCCATATTGTCAATTTTAACAGCCTCGTCTACTGTCTTGCCTTTTAACCACTCTGTCGCTAGAGAAGAAGAAGCAATTGCTGATCCACAACCAAAAGTTTTGAACTTTGCATCAGTGATTACGCCAGTAGCTTGATCTACTTGGATTTGCAAACGCATCACGTCTCCACATTCTGGTGCGCCTACTAAACCTGTACCCACTGTATTAGATGCTTTATCTAATGTTCCCACATTCTTAGGATTAGAATAATGGTCGATTACTTTGTCTGAATATGCCATAAAATTATTTTTAAACTATTTTCTAAATTATAAATACCGATTAATGGTGTGCCCATTGAATTGAATCAATGTCCACCCCTTCTTTAAACATTTCCCAAAGAGGACTCATTTCTCTTAACTTTAAAACAGTATCTGTTACTGCTTTAATGGTATAATCAATTTGCTCCTCTGTTGTATAACGTCCTAAACCAAATCTTAAAGAACTATGTGCTAAATCGTCTCCTAAACCCAAAGCTTTTAAAACATAGCTAGGCTCTAAAGAAGCTGAAGTACATGCTGAACCTGAAGACAATGCAATATTTTGGTTAAAGCCCATCATCAAGCCTTCCCCTTCTACATATTTAAAAGAGATATTACTTACATGTGGTAAGCGATGTGCAGGATTACCATTCACATAAGACTCATCAATTTGCTTTAAAGCATTTTCTAATTTGTCTCTTAATTTACTTATGCGCTCGGTATCTGCTGCCATATCTGTTCTTGCAATTTCACAAGCCTTACCAAAGCCTACAATACCTGGAACGTTTAATGTACCGCTTCTCATTCCTCTTTCATGACCACCGCCATCCATTTGTGCAGTTACTTTTACGCGTGGATTTTTTCTTCTAACGTACAATGCACCAACGCCTTTAGGACCATACATTTTATGTGCAGTGAAAGCCATGATATCAATTCCATCAGCAATAACATCTACTGGTATTTTACCTACAGCTTGAACTGCATCAGTAAACAATAATGCACCATGCTTTTTAGCGATTGCTCCAATTTCTTTAATGGGCTGTATAACTCCAATTTCATTATTCGCATACATGATAGCAACTAAAATAGTAGTTGGTCTCATAGCAGCTTCTAATTGCTTTAAATCCACTAAGCCATCAGGTTGAACCTCTAAATAAGTTACTTCTGCACCTAATTTTTCTAAATGCTTACAGGTATCTAAAACAGCTTTATGTTCTGTTGTACAAGTGATAATATGATTACCCTTACTTGCATACATTTCATACACGCCCTTGATGGCTAAATTATCGCCTTCTGTCGCGCCAGATGTAAAGATGACTTCTTTTGGATCTGCATTAATTAACTTGGCTACTTGCTCACGAGCATAATCCACAGCTTCCTCTGCATGCCATCCAAAAGAATGGTTTCTACTTGCCGCATTACCGAAGTTTTCGGTAAAATAAGGGATCATCGCTTCTAATACTCTTGGATCCATCGGCGTAGTTGCGTTATGATCAAGATAAATTGGTAATTTTAACATATCCGAATTTGATTTTTTCTAGGGTGCAAAAATAGCTCAAACCCCTTGACTTTATTGAATTCGTGTAAGTTTAACGCCTTTTTTTTCTCAATTCGTAAAGCAAAAATGTCATGGACTACAAAGTGGATCATATTGGAATCGCAGTAAAAGACCTTAAAGTAAGTATTCCCTTATTTGAACGATTATTAGGTTCTGATTGCTATAAAACCGAAATAGTGGCATCAGAACAAGTGGAGACTGCTTTTTTTCTTCAAAAAGGGTCCAAAATAGAGTTAGTTCAAAGCACCCAAGTAGACGGAGTAATTGCTAAGTATATTGAGAAAAAAGGAGAAGGGATGCATCATATCGCTTTTGAAGTGCCTGATATTATCGCCGAAATGGAAAGATTGAAAAAAGAAGGATTTACCCTTTTAAATGAAGCGCCCAAAAATGGGGCCGACAACAAATTAGTTTGCTTTGTGCATCCAAAAGATTGTAATGGTGTATTGATTGAACTTTGTCAAACTATCCAATAAAAGCAAGTAATAAAAGGAATAGATCTGGAAATTATAAACCTAAATTTTCAATAGCTTTTTGTGCTGCCAATTGACTGGCATCTTTTTTTGTAAAACCTTTTTGACTTGCGATGACTTCGCCATCTATAACCACATTGATGGTAAATAATTTTCTTCTTCCTTCTTGGACTTCTTCCGCTAAAACAAAATCAATTTGCTTGCCTTGTTTTAAAGCCCAGCCAATTATTTTATTCTTGATATTAATATCTATTTGCTCTAAATCATCCATGAACAAATAGGGCTGAATCATTTTTTGAATAATCCATTGTTTAGTGAAATTATATTGCTTATCAAGATAAATAGCTCCAACTAAAGCTTCTAATGTATTGCCAAAAATTTGGCTGGTTTTTAGCCCGCCATCCATCTTGTTGAATCTTGTTAATTTTCTCAGACCCATCTGAATAGCAATATGATTCAACTGTTGTCTATTCACCATTTTGCTTCTCATCTCGGTCAAGAAGCCTTCCCCTTTATAAGGATATTTTTTAAATAAATATTCTGCTACAACAGAACCAATTATAGCATCACCCAAGAACTCTAAACGTTCATTGTTTTCTGTAGGATTATCCTTTACCGAACGATGATTTAATGCAGTCTTAAATAATTCAAAATTATTAGTACGATACCCTAATAACATGGATACATTTTTCTCAAAATCTGATTGCTTAAAAAAAGCGTAAAAATTATTGAGAAGCTTCACAAATTAGTCCTTGAATTTTTTCACAATCACACAAGCGTTATGACCACCAAAGCCAAATGTATTACTTAAGGCAGCATTAACTACTCTTTTCTGAGCTGTGTTAAAAGTAAAATTCAAGCGATTGTCTAATTCAGGATCGTCTGTAAAATGATTAATTGTTGGAGGGATAATATCGTGTATAACTGCTTGTATACATGCAATTGCTTCTATAACACCAGCTGCTCCCAAACAGTGACCAGTCATAGACTTGGTAGAGCTGATATTTAATGAATAAGCATGTTCTCCAAATACTTCTGTAATTGCTTTTGCTTCAGCAATATCACCTAAAGGTGTTGATGTACCATGAGTATTGATATAATCAATTTCATTAGCTTGCATTCCTGCATCTTTTAATGCTGCATTCATTACATTCTTAGCGCCTAATCCTTCTGGATGTGGTGCTGTTAAATGATAAGCATCTGCAGTAGCACCACCGCCTACTACTTCACAATATATTTTTGCACCGCGTCTTTTAGCGTGCTCATATTCTTCTAAAACTAAAACACCAGCTGCTTCACCCATGATAAATCCATCTCTGTCTTTATCATAAGGACGACTTGCTGTTTTTGGATCGTCATTGCGTTCGCTCATTGCTTTCATGGCATTGAATCCGCCCATACCAGCTGCGCCAATCACTGCTTCTGAACCACCTGTAACAATAATGTCTGCTTTGCCTAATTTAATATTATCCATTGCAGAAACCATAGCATTAGTACTACTTGCGCAAGCACTAACCACTGCATAATTTGGACCTCTAAAACCATGTTTCATAGAAATTTGTCCTGCAGCAATATCCAATATCATTTTTGGAATAAAGAATGGATTAAATCTTGGCGTACCATCTCCATTTACATAATTAGTTACTTCTTCTGTGAATGTTGTTAAGCCTCCGATACCGCTTGCGAAAATCACACCCACTCTATCATGATCTACGTTTTCTTTTGTAATACCAGCATCTGCTACAGCTTGGTCACTTGCCACCAATGCAATTTGTGCAAAACGGTCTAACTTTCTAGCTTCTTTGCGATCCATGAATTCTGTAGGATCGAAGCCCTTGATTTCACAAGCAAATCTTGTTTTAAATTTTGATGCATCAAACAGCGTAATCATGTCTGCACCAGAAACTCCTTTGATAAGGTTATCCCAATAAGTCTCTAAATTGTTTCCTAATGGATTTAAAGTTCCGATACCTGTAACTACAATGCGCTTAGTTTGCATGTAAAAAAATTTAATAAAATTAAAAATCCGCCTTTAAAGCTAAAGGCTCAAAAAGGCGGATTAAAAAATATGCCGATGATTCAGCTTGAAATAAAATTATTTCGCGTGCTCTTCGATATAAGCAACAGCTTGACCTACGGTTGTAATAGTTTCTGCTTGCTCGTCTGGAATAGAAATGTTGAATTCCTTTTCGAACTCCATAATTAATTCAACAGTGTCTAATGAATCAGCTCCCAAATCATTTGTGAATGATGCTTCGTTAGTAACTTCTGCTTCATCAACGCCTAATTTGTCTACGATGATTTTTTTAACTCTTGATGCGATGTCTGACATTGTAAATAGTTTTTGTTTACGGCGCAAAAATATACTTTTTGTTAAAAAAGACATATTTTATTTGCTTTTTTGTTTGCACAATTATGCACATTGGGTAAATAAGTTCAAAATATCGCCAAATAGGGCTTCAAAACTAACAATTAGGAGCAATTCGGCGGGTAAAAGCTACTTTAATAATCCCCTAATATTGTGTTGATCTTCTATTGTAATGGGTGCTTTGGGGATAATAAAAAAGGATTTTGGACCAAAGTAAAAGTGGAAAAAAGCTGGGCTTTCAAAATAATGCACCACTTCTGACCAATCCCAAGCAGCTTCCCCTTGTTCACACACTAAATTAGCCCCCATATTAGAATAGCTAAATTGCCAGTCAAATTTAAATAACTGTGTCTTTTTATAGAACCACCAAGGCAATATATACCAGAAAAGAAGCATTAAAACAATCCATAAAACAGAACCCAATAAAAACAACTCAGGTCTAATTTTTTTATAAAATAAAAGAATGGCTGTTGTTATCGCATATACATTAACAATAACCATTAAGGTCTTGATTTCTGACTGCTTGATAAAATGATACCTTAAAGCCTGTAATACAGCCGGTTTTTCAAAATGCAAAGTATATGCCATGAAGCTTGATTTAATAGGATTAACTCAAAGATAAGTAGCGCAAACGTTTTCGCTAAAAGTTATTTGAACAAAATATAATTTCGACGCTCTAATTAAAGTGTCAAAATAACAAAATGACTATATTTAGAAACGCATTGCTCAAACCAAAAATGAAGCCTTATGTCTTTTAAACCCAAGTTGAGTTTTACTCAAATCATCAACATGAATGTTGGTTTCTTAGGGATTCAATATAGTTTCGGATTGCAACAATCTGCAGTCAATCCAATCTACGATATGTTGGGTGCAAGTCCAGATCAAATTCCTCTATTAAATTTAGCTGGCCCAATGACAGGCTTACTAATCCAACCTATTATTGGTGCAATGAGTGACAAGACTTGGTCTCCAAAATTTGGAAGAAGAAAGCCCTATTTTATGATTGGTGCAATCTTATGTAGTCTTTGTTTATTCTTATACCCTTTTAGTAGTGCCTTATGGATGGCAGTGGGTTTATTATGGATATTAGATGCGGCAAACAATACTGCAATGGAACCGTATCGTGCATTTATTGCAGATAAATTACCAGAAGAACAACATGCCGCAGGTTTTCTTACTCAAAGTTTTTTTACCGGCCTAGGTATTACATTAGCCAATCTTTCTTTGTTTGTTTTTCAGAAAAAAATTACGGGGCATTATGGTAGCTTACCCTATTGGGTTTATGCAAGTTTCTTTTTAGGAACTATTTGTTCAATAGCATCTGTTGCATGGTCTGTTTTTAAAACACCAGAAATTCCACCTACTGCAGAAGAATTAGAAAAATTAAAAAAAGAGCCATTAAAAATTTGGACCCCATTTATAGAAATTGCTTCAGCAATTAAAGACATGCCTAAAGTGATGTGGCAATTAGGTTTGGTATATTTATTTCAATGGTATGCTCTGTTTTGTTATTGGCAAAATGCTTCTAAAAGTATAGCGCAATCAGTATGGAGCACAACAGTATATCAAAATAACCCGGCATATGACGAAGCAGTTGGATGGACTGGATTGGTGAATGGCTGGTATAATGTGGTGACCTTTTTATCTGCATTTGGATTATTATGGTTGGCAAAAAAGATCAGCCCTAAATTAATCCATGTCATTTGTTTGGTAATGGCAGGTGTAGGTCTTTTAATTTTCCCTCATATCACAGATAAGTATCTTTTATTTATTCCTATGACTGGTTTTGGTATTGCATGGGCTAGCATGATGGGTATTCCTTATTTATTAGTAGTGCATAAAATACCTAAAGAAAAATACGGAGTGTATATGGGTATTATTAATATGATGATAGTTATTCCTATGTTAATTCAAAATATCAGTTTTGGTTATATTTTAAAACATTTTTTAAATAATGATCCTGGGAAAGCGATCATCTTTGGTGGAGTATTTTTAATTATTGCCGCAGTATTTACCTTATTTATTCAAACAGATAAGCATACAGCAGAATCAAACGAAGTTCAAATGCCTAACATAGGCCATTAATAAAATAGTATGAAGAAAGTATTGTGTATTGGAGAGGCTTTGATTGACATGATTTGTACAGATCGAGGATCTAGTTTATCAAAGGGACAAAATTTTTTAAAGAAAGCAGGAGGTGCGCCAGCCAATGTAGCTGCAGCTATTGCTGCTTTAGGAGCAGGGGTTGATATGGCTGCAAAAGTGGGTAAAGACCCATTTGGTAACCATATCATTGAACTACTAAAAGAAATGGGAGTGGATACTAAATGGGTATTGCAAGACCAGGCTCATTTCACCACTTTCGCCTTTGTTTCATTAATGGAAGATGGTGAAAGAGATTTTTATTTTAATAGAGGTGCAGACGGTCAATTAAGCATGGAGGATTTAAATGGACTAGACTTAAACGAATACAGCATTGTACATTTTGGATCAGCAACAGGCTTCCTGCCAGGTCCCTTGCAAAACGCATATACCAATTTATTAGAAAAAGCCAAAGCTGCTGGTAGCATTATTAGTTTTGACCCCAACTATAGACATTTATTATTTCCTAATAATACCAAAAGCTTTATCGATCAATGTTGGCCATTTATTGAGCAAGCGCACTTTTTTAAATTAAGCGACGAAGAAGCTATTTTAATTACTGGCTGTGATACTGTGCAACATGCTGCTGCAGCTTTAAGAAAAAGATCGAAAGCAATATTTGCTATTACCTTGGGCAAAGAAGGTACACTATTATCTGTTGGAGATCATTTAGAAATGATTGGCAGTATTGCAATTACACCTGTGGATGCAACTGGTGCAGGAGATGCTTTTGTAGGTGCTGTTTTGTTTCAATTAATAGAAAGCAATCCGGCATTACTAGAGGCTATTGAATTAGATAGTTGGAAAAAAATGATTGCTAACGCAAATAAAGCTGGCGCAAGAACCTGTGAATTCATGGGAGCTATGGAAGCATTTAAACATTTAAACAAATCGATTTTTAATTAATAAATTTTAGAGAGGACAGTGAACATGAATGCCTTACAAGAATTTGGAGCTAAGATGCTTCAATCACATAAAATAGATTCAGAAAAAAAAGATGCCGTATTTGCAAAAAGGTTTTTAAACCAATTAGGTACTATTGAAGAGCTATTTAATTATATCTATGGGGATCATCCCAATAGAAACCAATGCTTTGATAGCTTGCTGGTTAGCTTAATCAAAAATTATCAGGATCGATCTTCGACTTTATTAAAAAAAGATACTGCAAAAGAAAAAAAAGGGAACTGGTTTTTGAGCAATCAGATTACTGGAATGAGCTTATACGTAGATAGATTTGCAGGAAACATAAATGGGCTTGCGGAAAAACTAAACTACTTCGAAGAATTAGGAGTGAACTTCTTGCACCTTATGCCTGTCTTTGAAAGCCCTGCTGGAGAAAGTGATGGTGGATATGCTGTTTCTAATTTTAGAAAAGTAGATGCACGTTTTGGAACCAATGATGATTTAAATGCACTGATAAAGAAAATGAATTCAAACAATATGTATCTAATGTTAGATATTGTTTTGAATCATACTTCTCATCATCATGAGTGGGCTCAAAAAGCAAAAGCTGGAGACAAGTATTATCAAGATTTCTTTTATTTCTACGAGAATAGAGATATTCCCAATCAGTTAGATCAGACAATGCCAGAGATATTCCCAGAATCTTCACCTGGCAGTTTTACATATATAGAAGAGTGTAATAAATGGGTAATGACAGTGTTTCATCATTATCAATGGGACTTAAATTATAGTAATCCTGCAGTATTGGTTGCTATGCTAGAGAATGTTTTACATTATGGAAATTTAGGTGTTGACATTTTAAGAATAGATGCCCCAGCTTTTATTTGGAAACAATTAGGCACTACTTGTCAAAATCTTCCACAAGCCCATACCCTACTTCGATTAATTAAACAATGCGTAATGGTAGCAACACCTGGCATGGCCATACTTGGAGAAGCCATAGTTGCACCTGATGAAATTATCAAATACTTTGGAACAGATAATTATGTTGCAAGAGAATGCGATGTGGCATATAATGCCACTCAAATGGCATTGCAATGGGACGCATTGGCCACTGGAGATACAAGGGTAATGTTATCTGCACAACACCCTATCTTACAAAAACCATATGGTTGCACCTGGATTTCCTATACAAGATGTCATGATGATATCGGATTAGGATATGACGATTATATGATTGAAAGAGCAGGCTTTAATGCATACCAACATAGGACTTATTTAAAAAATTATTTCGCAGGTTGGCATGAGGGGTCTCCTTCTGCAGGAGCACTATTTTCTGTCAATCCTAAAACAGGCGATGCTAGAATTAGTGGGTCATTAGCTTCCTTGTGCGGTTTGGAAAAAGCTATTGAATGGAATCATCAACCATCTATTGAAGATGCATTGAAAAAAATAATATTGATGCAAGCACAATCCATGTTTATGGGTGGCATTCCTATGTTATTTTATGGAGATGAATTAGCTTATACTAATGATTATAGCTATTTACAAGATCCAGGTAAAAGTTATGATAACCGTTGGATGCACCGTCCTATTATGAATTGGGATAGAAATGAAAAAAGAAAAGCAGAGGGAAGTTTTGAAGCTAGAATATTCAATGAGACAAAAAAATTAATCGCTACAAGAAATGCTCTAGAAATATTAAGTGATGTAAAAAATATAACTTGGATGACCCCGCATAATATTCATGTTGCAAGCTTTATTAGATCTTACGATAATAAAAAATTGTATTGTTTATTTAATTACAAGAATTCTGCTTCATTTATTACCTGGTTCGCTTTCAAGGAGCATGGAGAAAGGCCAACCCAGTTAAAAGATCACTGGACTGGCCTTACTTATAATGTTGGTAATGACAACGAATACTTTGTATTACCTGGATATGGTTTCGCTCTATTAGAAGCTATTTAAAATCTGTATCCAATACCAATATTTAAAGCATAGTTAGCAAAAGCTGCATCGCCTCGTGCGAACACTTTAGTGTCGATGGTTCTTAAAATATCAGGTTGACTTTGATTGCGCTCTCTAAATACAGATACTGGCACATATGCATACAAGTTAAACTTCTTGAATTGATAGTTGGCACCTGGCTCTATTGCAATAACAGTACCTGGTCTTCTAAAGCCCGAATTTTGACCAATCAAATCGAAAGTAGGGATACACTCATACCTTGCACCCAATGATAAGGTTAAGGCCTCTTTTGTATAATTAGACCCAGCTCTGATTAAATATTGATCAGGTACACTCATAACATCAGAGGTATATTTTATTGCAGCAGCAGTTGGTGTTCCACCTCTTGCAGTACTCACTCCATTATTATCTCTTGGATTGATTAAGTAAAATGCGTTACCATATAAGCTCCAAGTATTATTTAATTGTCTAAATCCACTTAACTCTAAAGTAAGACCTAAACCACCATCACCAGGTTGAATAGATTGATCCACTGGTCCAACTCTTGTAGCATTTAATTTATAAGTAAAATCGTCTGTAGCTTTATAATTGCCTGTAGGCAATTTCAAGCCAATACCTCCTAATAAATTACCCTTACGACCAGCCTTAGGAGCCAATAACCATTTGTATAAAGTTATTCTTGTATCACCGATACCACCTGCAGAAGTTGCAAATCTTGGACTGGACGGTAAATTACTGATGTGCTCATATTTAGAAGAACGCTCATTATAAATTATTGGCAAGCCAATTCCAATACTCCATTGGTCATTTAATGTGCGAAGCAAAGATAAATCCATTGTTCTATTAAAGTTTCTCACTTCGGTACCTTCCTCTACTCTTTGAGTTTGCTCAATAGTTCCATTGAAATGTCTGTAAGAATTAAAATAGCGATAAGCCATATTAAATTCCCATTTTTTAGGCTCAGGCATTTTACTGGAACTATCCATATGCATCATGCCTGCATGTTCCATGGTATTTAAGCCACCAACAGTTCTAATAGCTACACAACCTTGTGCATTTACTCTTGTGCATAAGGAAACTAGTACTACAAGTACTAATATAATTTGTTTCATTTTGAATTTGGGTTTTGGGTTTAAACCAATTAGGTTTAATTATTTTTTCATTTTTAAATGATCAACCACCCAATTACCAACAGCTCTGCCTTTTTCTGTACTTGTGATACATGAATTATGAAAATGAATACCTCCATAAAATCTTGCCATATTATTCTCTTCTGCTGCATGCCTAAAAGAAGTGAAACTTCTATTGGCAATACCAAATTCTAGTTCGGTAGAATCTGTATATGCAAAATTATCGCCGTAAACGCTAGTAAGAGCTTCGGCTGCAGAAGAAGATATAGTAGAGTGTCCACAAGTATATTCAGGAAAAGCAGGTGTTTGTAAAAGGGGTCTCCAGTTGGCATCAAAATATTTATTGATCACTGTTTCTGGACGTACTGTATTGTATTCATATTTAGCATCCCAAGTATGAATAAAAGCATCGAACAAAGCGATAGCAGTTTTAGCATATGCATATACAGCAGTATTAAAATCTTTCTTCGCTGTTTTATTAGCAATACCTACAATACTCATCCAATGACCTGGAGGAGAGAATTTTTTTGTACTGAACATGGCATGGCCAGTCACATTTACTTTAAAAGGATTGTCATCCCAGAAATTAGCTATATGCTTTTGCTCTTCGGTTAAACTATCCACCGCATTTTTTACCATCATTACATTAATATAGTATTCACTATTCTTATCTGTAACATTAAAAGCTGGGGGTGGTGCTGGTCTGAATTGACTAGCACTGTCTAAAACCATAGTTCTTATTTCTTTCCAATGTGGCTCTGCAGCAGAAGCATACATAGGTGGTGTTGGCACCCATCTTCCTGGTATATCTTTTACAGTATATCTTTCAGCACTTCTTGTTTGAGCGTAGTTGTCTTTCTTACTCCATCCAATAATCGCAGCTCCTACTTCTTTTGCATAAGCTTCAGATGCATCAATCATTTTATTGGGCATTCCATGATCTTTCACTAATTGATGTAAACTATCTGTATACTCTTTCAAACTTCCTTCCGGGAAAGTCACGGCCTCTCCTACAATGCAATAAGCAATTAGCGATGCATATGGGAAATCAATATTAGCAGTATCTTTTGCAGTTGGAATAGTAGTCAATCCTTTTAACTGACCAGCTAAGCTTTGAAAATTAGCAGGATCCCCTGCAGCAATTACTTCGTATCCAGCAATAGCCGCATATGCATAGTTTCTAGAAGCAACAATAGGACTAAAATTATTACCCATGACTACTTGATTTAATTCATGCACAGTATGCGCATACAAATCTGGATTATGGGTAATTTTTTTATAATCATTATTGGTATTGCAAGCAGTTAAATTTGTAAATATGAACACTAGAATAGCTAAATTCTTCATTGCTATAGTTTATTAATAATATAATATGTGTGCAAAAATATGTGTGTATTTTTGCAATAATTTTCTTCAGGAATATTTCTTGATGGAGTCAAAAAAACTACGCCATAGTTTTTGGAGGTGGCAATTGTATAGGTAAACAATTGCTTAACAAACGATCTGAATAAATACTACCAATTGTATTATTCAGTAATAAGTTGATAGATAAATCGTATTTATTTTCAAAAGGGATATAATCAAATGCCAAGAATTTAGCAGAAGATTTTCCCGATGGTAAAGACTTTTCTTCTTGCCCATCTTTTTGTAAGTCTTGGGCTAATTTATAAAAATCTTCTCTAGCATTCTTAATATGTAATCTGTCTTGGTTGGCTAATACCTTAATTTCTACACTATCATTGTATACCCTTCTTTGAACATATTGATATACTATCCCGTCTATAACCATTTCACCGTCTACTCTTTCAAATTTGGCACTATTAGCATAGTATGGTAGATTCACAGGCGTTTTAATTGTGACTAAATCTGACTCTTCATAATTTTCTTCTTCAATTAAAGCAACGAAATTTTCAGCTGCTTTCTGGTCGAAATAATTAGCTACTAATCGGTAACCAAATCCGTTAAAAAGCATAACGCCCAAAATCAATATTGCAGCCAGTTTTTTCACAGACTAAAAATACAAAAAAATGGGAAACTGAGACCTCAATTTTGTATGTTTGTAGATTAAAAAGCATTAAATAACCTATGAAATACCTCAAAATTATCCTAGCTCTAGTCCTTTCTGCGGCTTTTCTGTTTATTTACCTTTTTATCCCAAATAATATCATTGTAAGTGATAATGTTTATGTTACCCAGGCGGGCAGTTCAGTAACCAGGTCTTTTGTTCAAATTCAATATTGGGACAAATGGATGCCTCATAAATC
Organism: Bacteroidota bacterium; assembly: GCA_046046935.1. Lineage (GTDB taxonomy): Bacteria > Bacteroidota > Bacteroidia > Chitinophagales > Chitinophagaceae > Sediminibacterium. The sequence continues at coordinate 26,983 of JBJOIU010000001.1, read as the reverse complement.
CATCGAAGGCCATAGCTTTATATGGGAAGATGGTGCTTTAGAAATCCATACCTCATTTATTGCATCTGTTAAAGCTAATTTTACCAAGGAAGGATTCGAGTCAGCTATTATTTTCTCTGCAGTGGATGCCGGCAAAGACAGTTCTTTGGTTAGATTTGAAGCAGAAGTAGATAATCGTCATCTTTCGCCTATAACTCGATTGCACAATTATGTTGAGGCGCAGAAATTAAAGAAACAATTAAATATTGTTATTAAAACAGCCGCAGCTTATTATAGCACTAGCAAAGGAGTATACGGATATAATATAGTTAGAACACGCGTAAAAGACACGACCCTAATAAGTACACAACAAAATTTTGCAGATACCCCTAGTTTAGTGCAACAATATGCGATGATGGAAAAACTCATCAAACATATTCAAAAATACAATGGCATTATACATGGAGACCCAATGGTGAATATTACTAGAGTGAGTGAAACTGAAGTATATACTCAAGTTGCATTTCCATTAGCAGCGGATATTCCCCCTGGAGACCAAATCGTCATTAAGAAAATGGTTTTAGGGAATATTTTAGAAACAAGAGTAGAGGGTGGTCAGCATAAGATCAATGAAGCATTTGAAGCAAATAGAAATTATATCAGTGATCATTTAACTTCTTCACCTGCTATACCATTTGTAACTTATAATACCAATAGACTAAAAGAAACAGATCAAAGCAAATGGATCTCGACTATTTATTTCCCGATTTATTAATTTGTATTAATCTCAAGCTATCTGAATTAATTGCCAATACAAAATGCTGATTAATTTGACCTGCTATTTGTATAGATTTCATATTTCTAACCTGCCCTTTAGCACTTAAGCCATTAAACGGCGAGGCCTTGAATTGTCCTTTACCTTGGTTGATTAATACAGTTCCGTAATCTGCATCGTACCTCCCCATTTGTACATTATTGTCGAAATAGTTACCCATCATTAATAAGTCTGGCAAAGCATCTCCATTGATATCACAAACACTAGCTGTTTTGTAGGCAGTGATCTGTGCTTCCCATGGTAATACTACTGGCCTGTATTTACCTTTGCCTTCATTAATGAATAGGGTATTAGCAAAATGATAAGCTTTATATTGATCCGCAGATTGTAATTTATCTTTGGTGAATATATCTTGAATGCTAGCTTTTGCAAAATCTTCTGCGTACAAGAAATTCTTTTTAATTTTTGGAATTTGCCTTTGAATTTCATCCTTATTTGCAAAAGGAATTTCTTTATGTTGCAAATAAAAACTCATTACTTGTTCTTTTTTTCCATTATCATCAAAGTCGTTATAGTATAAAGTAATTGGTTCATCTTCGGTTGCTTTTAATCTTGTATTTAAGCCCAAATTGCCTGCGACCAAATCTAAATCGCCATCTTTATCAATGTCTAAAGGATAAGCAAAATTCCACCAGCCAGGCAAATTGGTGATACTTGATTTTTCCCATCTATTTTGTCTGATAGCATAAATATCTATTCCACCCCATTGGTGTGTTAAAATAATTTCTTTTATGCCATCTCCATCCATATCAGCTTCTGTTGCATTGGTCACAAATCCAGTTTCTAGAAGAGCAGGTGCAACAGTAGCAGTCATATCTTTAAAATGACCATCACCAGTATTATACAAAACATAACTACTTGCTGCAGCTCCATAACTCATAGCAACCACTCTGCTGCTAATAAACAAATCAATAGCCCCGTCTTTATTAAAATCCCTTGCAATGATGGAAGAGGATTGATTGTACACAGGTATAGCATTTTCAAGCTTTCTTAGATTTCCTTTTCCATCATTTAAATAAATACGCGACAACATGTTTTTATCTTTTCCATAATATTCATTACCGCCAGAAGCGATAGCTAAATCAGGGTGTCCATCCTTATTAAAATCGGCCCATACTGCAGCCACATCTTCATAATTGCTATCTAATGCCAATGCAGGTTGAACTAATTGTAAAAACTTTCCGTTTTTTTGTTGTGCATACACTGCTCCTGCAAATCCTCTTGCACCCCCAATAAAAATATCTTCTAAATTATCATGATTAATATCTGCTATTGCAAGAGCCGGTCCTTCTGTTGAATTCATTTGAGGGACTAATTGTTCTCTGTTAAACTCTTGGAATATATTTTCTTGGTGTTTAAAGTTTAATCCAGAACTAGCAGTTAGATCTTGAATTGTATACTCTTTTACAGGCCAATGCTTCTTGATTAAATCATAATTAAAAGGAGGAAGTCCTTTTTTATAGGTATAACTAATTTGTTTATTAAGATGCTTAGCAAAATTAATTTTTTCAAAACTGTTATCAGGCCAAATTAAAAAAGCAGAATCAATGTTGGTTTGTTTTAATCCAATTAACATAGGGACTTCCATGCTAGACAAAAATCCTTTAACAGGGAATTTCTCGTAGGTTCTAATTTGATCTTTTGTAAATAATACAACTTTAGCACCTATTGCATTGATATTTTTCTCCGAACCTTTTAATTGTATAGAAACATATTGATTATCTTTTTGCTCATTGGCTTTATTCTGATAAATAAAAGCTTTATCATTTACATTATTCACTACTAAGTCCAAATCTCCATCATTATCGAAATCTGCATAAGCTGCGCCATTAGAATAAGAGTTGGGATTATTCGTAACCGCTTTTTCTTTATCGGCAAAAGCCATGTTTTGTTGATTTAGGAAAAACTGATTCGGAATTTTTATTTCAGGAAACTTGTCAATCAAAGCCATGTCTTTCTCTCCCATTTTATTATCCCTAATCTTTTCTTGAATTTCCTGATTAGACACATAATTCACATAATCCATATCGTTCATGCGCTTGGGAATTCCGTTAGCTACAAATAAATCTTTAAACCCATCATTATTAAAGTCTACAAATAAAGTAGCCCATGACCAATCAGTAGCGAAAATGCCACTATACATTCCTATCTCACTAAATTTTCCATTTCTTCTATTCCATTGTAAATTATTTCTAGTGAATTGATAGTCATATCCAACAGATATCTTGTATTGATAGATATCATAATCATCCTCGCCCAAAGATCTCTTTAATATATAAGGATCTTTTGGAAGCATATCCATAGAAACAATCTCCGGAAATCCGTCGTTATTTGCATCTGCCGCATCCACTCCCATAGAGTATTGACTTGTATGTGTCATCCAATCATGTCGCTCATCTATGAATGTGCCATTCTTTTGATTGATGTATAAATAGTCATTCTCATGAAAATCATTTCCAGCATAAATATCTGGCCAGCCATCCAGGTTTATATCACTCATCACTACACCTAAGCCATAACTAATAGCAGTACTATTAATTTTAGTAGCCTTTGTAATATCTTCAAAATGACCATTATTGTTTTTGAAAATCCTGTCTCCGGATAAGGGATCAAATGTACCAACAAAACTATCTCTTGGCGCAAATGTACCATTTTGATGAACGCTATGATTTAATAAAAAGACATCCAAATCGCCATCTAAATCATAATCAAAAAAACTTGCCTGTGTACTAAAGCCTGAAAAGTCTAAACCATATTCTGCCGCCCTATCTTTATAAACAGGAATGCCATTTTGAATAGACTCGCAAACTAATAATTGGTTTTTATTCTTGAATTTTTCAAAATTGCCTAATCTACAAATATAAATATCCAAAAGCCCGTCATTATTAATATCAACTAAAGAAACCCCTGTATTCCATGCACTATCCTGGGGTATCTTAGCTTGTTCTGAATAATCTTTAAATTGTAGGGCACCTTGATTGATATACAAAGCATTCTTTCCTTCGTTAGATGCAAAAAAGATATCTGCCTTTCCGTCGTTATTAAAATCTCCAGTAGCAACCCCTGCCCCATTATAATAATACATATAATGAAACATGTTGAAGTTTTCCGTAGGATGTAAATTATTGGCAAATTCAATACCAGTTTTATTCGCATCTAACATTTCAAAAATAGGCTCTTCTTTTATTGTCCTGCTGCAACCCAATACTGAAGCAACTGTCAATGAAACAACTATAATTTGATTGATATATGTAAACCTAGATTTCATCTTAGTCTTTATTCATTTTTAACAAAACAGGATAATCATCATTTCTTATGAATAACACCTGATTACTTGTTTTTCCCGGAAGCATTAAAATATCTTTTACTTGCCCAGTTATTGCCAAGCCTGAAACTTTATCTTCTTGTACTTTAAATTGCTTATTCCCATTATTCAATAATACCAAGCCATAGTTGGCATCTAATCTTCCAAACTGAGGCATAAATCCAAAGAGATTGCCTCCCATTACTAAATCTATTTTTTGGTCCCCATTAATATCTGCAGGCAAAATAGCATTTAGAGAAGAAAACTGTACTTCTATTGGCAATTCTTGTATTTCAAATTGGCCACCTCCTTTATTCCAAGCAATGATAGAACTACAAGTATTATAAGTTTTTACAATTGCTTTCTCAATTGCTTCTGGTTTGAATAATTCTTGGAAAGATTTTTTTGCATACACTTCGTAATTCAAATTCTCTTTCTTTAATAAGGGAATTTGCTCTTGCATTTCTCCCTTTAAAAATACAGGCACATCTTTTCCGTTCACTGTTCTAGTTAAAATCTTATCTAAGCTTTCATTTCCATCAAAATCATTCATCCACAATTTAACTGGGGCATCTTGTGTAGGTTTTAAATATCCATTCTTACCCATATTACCCAATACAATATCTTTTAACCCGTCACCATTCAAATCAACCACCTGAATTGCTTGCCACCAACCAAATAAATTATTCAAATTGGTTTTTTCTTCAACAAATTTTCCTTCTTTAAATGAAAATACCATCGGATACATGTAATCTCCAGCAACCAATAATTGATTTTTTGTCTTATCTGTCACCGTACTCCAACTTGCACTAGTTACCATACCCAGATTTGCAAAAGCCGGAGCAATGGCAGCAGTTTGATCAGTATAAAAACCTTTTCCGTCATTTACATAAATTGCACTAGAGGAAGTAACACCATATCTAAGCGGAGTGTTTCTTGTTCCAACAAAAACATCCATGTCTCCGTCATTATCAAAATCTAAAGGAACCATCACACCAGTATTAAATCCATATTCGGGAAAAGCATTTAGTTGATGCGTAAAATTAGCCTTGCCATCATTTAAGAATAATCTATGATTCAATAAACCGCTTGACTTCAATTTATGATTACCTCCTGCTCCAACTAATAAATCCATATCGCCATCTTTATCTGCATCGTAAAATACGGCAGCCACATCTTCCATTTCTTTAAATGGCACAAATGCAGGTTGAGGCTTCTTGGCAAAACTGCCTTTGGCGTTTTGCATAAATATGGCACCCCCTTTTTCATTAGCTCCTCCAATAAATAAATCTACTAATCCATCCCCATTCAAATCTGCGCTAGCAGCTTTTGGACCTTCCTGTGATAATATTCTTGGAATAATTCTCTCAGCATAAAAATCTACATGATCATCTTCTTCGTGTCTATCAAAATTGGCAGCCACTTCTGTAAATATTGGCTTTACTTGAATTCGATTGTTCTTAAAAGGCTTTGCTGGCAAAACAGCTTGACTAAATTGATATACAGTGTCCAATCTAGAAATTTTTGTAGTTGAGATCGTTGCATTTGGCCATATAATACTAATTGAATCTACTTTTGTGGCATTTCCTAATCCGAAGATTTGTTTATAGTCTACTGAAGATTGGAAACCACGAGCGGGAATAAGTTCCTTACTTAATATTTGGTCTTTTACATAGAGATTAATTTTTGCACCCACTGCATTTATATTCGCAGCTATACCTTTTAATTGTATTCCAACATAATGGTTATTATTTTTTTCTCTACTCTTATTTTTGAATACAAAACTTGGCATATTATTATTACTCACTACCATATCCAAATCTCCGTCATTGTCTAAATCGCCATATGCGGCACCATTGGAGAAACTAGGTATATCCAATCCCCAATCTTTGGCTGATTCTTTAAAAGTCAAATCACCATTATTACGATACATTTTATTGGCGATAGGCTGAGAGCTCATCTTCTCAATAATTGAGCTAATCTCATCCTTCTTTCCAGTTAAAACCATTTTTTGAATCATGGTATTGGCAAAGAAATCAATAAAGTCTTGATTGGTTAAATCTCTGTAAATGCCATTACTTACATAAATATCATTCAAGCCATCATTATCAGCATCAAAAATCATTTCTCCCCAGCTCCAATCACTCGCTTCAACACCAGCAATACGAGAGATCTCTTTATACTTGCCATTTTTATTATTCAGTTGTAAACTATTATGCATGAACTGATGATAAAATCCACTTGACACTTTTAGTCTATAAATATCAATATTGTCAAAAGAAGTGGTTGTTTTTAAACGATAGTCATTATCAGGCAACATTTCTGTAGTGAAAATATCTGGATAACCATCGTTATTGATATCTGCCATATCTGTTCCCATGGAGGCAATACTATTATGCTCCATATAATTTTCTAATTGATCTTTAAAAGTCCCGTCTTTTTGATTGATGTATAAATAATCTCTTTCAAAAAAATCATTAGACACATACACATCGGGCCAAGCATCTCCATTTACATCTCCAATAGTTACACCTAATCCGAAACTAATTAAAGATCCATGTATACCTGCCTTAGCAGACACTTCCTCAAATCGACCATTATTATTTTGATATAAATGATCTCCACCACCTTTTAAGAAGTCTGCCACTTTTGAATCCTCTGCTCTTATATCTCTTGCATTACCATAATTCAAGGTATTCACTGGAATTGGGCTATTATTGACCATGAAACAATCCAAGTCTCCATCCATATCATAATCAAAGAAAGAAGCATGTGTGGTATAACCATTATTATCCAAACCATATGCTGCAGCGCTGTCTGTAAAAGTTAGATTATGATTATTAATGAAGAGTTGGTTTTTTCTTAATGTAGAATCCATCATATTTCCTGCATTGGCAACATATATATCCAGCCAGCCATCATTGTTGATGTCAACCATGGTAACACCAGTACTCCATTGTTTCTTTTCGCCAAATCCCGCTTTCACAGAAATGTCTTCAAATTTAAAACCACCTTTATTTAAAAATAATTTATTCGCTCCTTGATTGGCTGTAAAAAAAACATCTGCTAAACCATCATTGTTAATATCACCAATACCCACACCTGCACCATTATAAAAGTTACGGTATTTAAAAATATTCGCATCTTTATCGTCTACTACAGTATTGGTAAATGCAATTCCAGAATCATCTACTTTTTCAAATAAAACTTCTTTACCCTTTGTACTGCAGCCAGACATTACTAATCCAGCTAACAATAAGTAAAACAGGTTTTTAATCATAATGATATCAAATTTTGGAATATGTAAAAGTACAACAAACTCAAGGATTAAAAGATTGAAGCCTATTTAAACCGACTTGAATTTCCTAAAATAATAAGGCCCCCTGATTGCTCAGGGGGCCTTTATAATAGATAGTTTAACTAAATATTAGTAACCGAAGTTTTGCTTCAAATTAGGGTTTGAAGAAACCGCTTGGTTAGGTACAGGGTATACAACTCTGAATGCATCAGATTTAGCAGATCTTTCGATCACAGGATCGTTGAACTTGCCAAAACGGATTAAGTCAGGTCTTCTAACTGCTTCTAAGTATAATTCACGACCTCTTTCAGCTAAGATATCGCTTAATGCTACAGAAGTTTTAGCAGCTGCACCAGAACGAGCTCTGATTGCATTAACAATAGATAATGCAGTTTCGCCACCTGTTGCAGTTGCACCTCTTAAGATTGCTTCTGCTTTCATTAAAGCTGCATCAGAATAACGCATTAAAACGAATTCGTTTTCTTCGTTAAAGCCCATTTGATCAGCTCTTAATGGATACTTCATTGTTCTGATACCTTTTGATTCAGTAGAGAAGAATAAAGAAACATCAGATGTAAATACTAATGGAGAACCAGAACGGTCTTTCACTTGTACTTTAACACCATTATCATATTTGTATTGTTGACCAGCTAAGAAACCTGCATTGAAACCAGACTTTTCAGTCATGTTCTCTAAAGCAGCATACTTTCTCTTGTCACCATCTTCAAATGAATTGTAGAAATCAGATGTAGTTGTGAAACCATTCCAACCAGAGAATGATTGGTTGTAGTGAGTTCCCATACCTGTAGCCCAAGTTACACCTGTAGTACCACCTGTTTGAGTTGCTTTACCAGGACCATTACTTGCTCTAGAGAAGATTAACTCCGTAGATGCAGTATAGTTATCCCATTTAAAGTTATCCCAATAGTTTGTAGATAATTTAAATTTACCGCTAGCAGTGATATCGTCTACTAATTTAACTACAGCATTCATATCTGCAGCATCAAAAGTATAAGGACCAGCTGGAGCAGTTGGAGCAGCTTTGTAAACAGCTTTGTTTAATAATAAACGAGCTTTTAAGAATTGTGCAGCTTGCTTATTTGCTTTGTGCATATCAGCGCCAGTACCAAATGTTGGTAAAGCAGCGATTGCAGCATCTAAGTCTGTCATAATCCAATCAAAAGCTTGAGCTCTTGTTTTTACTTCTGGTATATCATCCGCACCTGCAGTAGCAGAACGGTAAGGAACTTGTCCAAATAAGTCCATTACTTGAGAAGCAAAATATGCTCTTAAGAATTGACCTTGCGCTTTTTCAGCACCAGCACCAGTTTCAGCAACTAATGTAGCTTGGAATAAAGCACCGTTTAATTGGTTCCAAGTATCATATAATTGATTGTGTGCACCATCTACAGCGTGTAAGTGGATTTTTCTCCAAGTACCAAAGTCATCCCAGTCAGTACCACGAGTTGGTCCTAATAATTCGTCTGTAGAATGTTCTTGGAACGCGAACCAGTTACCTTGAGTAGATAACCCATTCAAAGCACCATATACAGAAGCTAAGTCGGCTTTAGATGTACCGCCAGCAGCTGCAGCGATAGATTTAGAACCAAACACTTTCTCGTCCAATTTAGAACAAGAAACCGCTCCTAATGTTACTGCGATTGCAGTAGCATAGATGGCTGTTTGTTTGATAAAATTATTTTTCATGTGTATTAGTTATTTATGAAATTAAAAACGAGCGTTGATACCGAAAGTGATAGTTCTTGCTCTTGGAGTTGCTGTATAGTCAAATCCACGAGAAGGTACACCGTTTCTAGACTTATCTACGTTCACCTCTGGATCTAAACCAGAATACTTAGTGAACAATGCTAAGTTTTGACCAGATAATGTCAAGTTCAATCCTTTAATGAAAGAACCTTTCTTAACATCAACAGCATAACTTAAGCTAGCGTTACCTAAACGGATATAATCACCTTTTTCTAAGAAACGTGTAGAAACGTTACCTGGGTTGATTGAATTCTCAATACTGTAAACAACATCTCTTGTTACGTTATGCGCTGTTTTCAAGCTACCTTTTAATAACAATGCGTTAGCAGTGTTGTTGTATAAGTAGAATCCTGTAACTGCGTTAAAGAATACACTAGCTGTTAATTTTTTGTAAGAGAAGCTATTTGTTAAACCAGCATTGAATGTTGGTAAAGCACTTCCTTGTAATTCATCTTTAGCACCATTTGCATAAACACCATTTCCATAAGCATCAAATCTTAAGAAAGTAGGCATTACGAAAGTGAATAAAGGAGATCCGTCACGAATTGTTTGAGCATATGCACCAGACAAACCTTGACCAGAAACTTCACCAGTATTAACTACTGTAGAACCAAATCCTTCAACTCTGTTCTTTAAGAAAGACATGTTGTAAGCAACATCCCATCCGAAAGCACCTTTGTATGCAGGACGAATTAATTGATAATCTATGCTAACTTCAAAACCAGAGTTCTTAACGTTACCTGGTAAGTTTACCCAACGATCTGCAGAAGCTGCTGGTTGAGGATAGCTGATTAAGAATAATAAATCTTTAGTAGACTTATCGAAGTAATCAACACTACCGTTTAATCTTCCGTTGAACATTGCGAAATCAATACCTGCACCAGCAGTTGTTGTAGTTTCCCATTTCAAGTTAGGATTAGAGTTAGTGATAGTTGGATTACCACCGTTAAAGTCAGCTTGTTTTAAAGCTAAAGAAGCATAAGCAGGGAACTCTTGGTTACCAGTTACACCATAGTTTAATCTAACATCGAAGTTAGAGAATAAATTACCCAAAGTTTTTTGAGCAAATCCTTCTTCTAATACTCTCCATTTGAAACCAAATGCAGGGAAAGTACCGTATTTGTTACCAGTACTGAATTTAGAAGAACCATCAATTCTCGCTAAAGCAGAGAAGATGTATTTATCTTTCATTGTGTAGTTTACACGAGAGAAATAAGATTGTAATTCAACTTGAGTACTATCACCGTATACTGCAGTAGCACCACCTTGGTAAGAAGCCCAGTTAGTGTTCATTTTAGTTGCACCAGCTGCACCCCATCTTTGAGAAGCTCTGTAGTAATCAGTAGTTTTTTGGTAAGAGAAGGCAGCTAAAGCTTGTAAGCTATTACCGTTCTTAAATGTTTTGTCATAGTTCAAAGTATGTTCTAACAATGCACTATTTTGATTTAAGTATTGTTGTGCTGCTCTACCACGACCTTGTAAAGCACTGTTTTGGTATTGTAAATTACGGATAGTGATATTACCTTGGCTATAAGCAGAACCTAAACGAGGATCTACAAAAGTCAAACGCTCTGTTGAACCGTTCTCTACACCATAGATTACTTTATAAGATAAGTTATCAGTTAACTTGTAAGTCAAAGAGATATTAGTCAACAATTTGTTGTAAGTATCATTATCGTTATAACCTTCTAAAATTGCAACAGGGTTTCTGTTACCGTCTTGGTTATCAAACCAAGATCCATCTGCATTGTATACAGGGAAAGTAGGGTTATAAGAAATCATAGCACCGATCAAAGAACCTTGATAACCTGCGTTATTAGTTACTTGAGCATAGCTATTTTTAACTTGAGATTGGTTTACAGTTAAATCTAATTTTAACTTAGAAGTTAATTGATTAGAATATTTTAAACCAAAAGTCAATCTTTTTAAACCTTGAGTCTTGATGATACCTTGTTGGTCATCAAAAGATCCGTTTAATTTTAAAGAAGACTTTGAGTTAGAATAACCCCAACCTAAGTTGTAAGCTTGAGATACTGCAGTTTGGAAGATTTGATCTTGCCAGTTAGTGTTGTAACCTTTGTCGTTACCACCTACACCAGATACATCAATACCAGCATCTTGTAAAGTTTTCTTGATACCATAAGCAAATTCTTGAGGATCTGCTAAATCATAACGCTTAGCAGTTGTAGAAACTGATGTAGTAGCATTGAAAGTTAAGCTAGGCTTACCTTTACCAGACTTTGTAGTAATTAATACAACACCATTCGCACCTCTAGCACCATAAATAGCTGCAGAAGATGCATCTTTTAAGATAGAGATGTTTTCGATGTCGTTAGGGTTGATGAAAGATAATGGGTTTCTTGCTGTAGTAGAACCTTCAACAGAAATACCAGTACCTGTCATACCACCACCGTATAAAGGCACACCATCAACCACATATAATGGGTTGTTGTTACTTCTTACAGAAGAAGTACCTCTAATTGTAATGTTAACAGCACCACCTGGCTCACCAGAGTTGTTAGTTACGTTAACACCAGCAGTACGACCTTGTAACAATTGTTCAGGAGATGAGATAACACCTTTGTTGAAAGATTTCTCACCCAATGAAACAACTGCACCAGTTGCGTCCTTTACTTTACGAGTACCATAACCTACTACTACCACTTCTTCTAATTGAGTGCTAGTTTGGTTTAATGATACAGTAACAGATCCGTTTGCGTCCACTTCTTTAGATGAATAACCTACAGAAGAGACAACTAATTTAGTTACACTAGAAGGTACAGTAATAGCAAAAGATCCATCAGCTGCAGTTTTTGCACCTGAAATTGTTCCTTTAGCAACAACAGAAGCTGCTGCAACCGGAGAACCGTCTTTCGCATCTAAAACCTTACCTGTAACTGTTTTGTTCTGAGCTTGTGCATTCAATGCGATCAAGCCAACGAACAGTCCTATAAATGAGGACTTAACAATTTTGAAATTCATAATTGGCAGTTTATTGGTTTATTAAGCGTGTACAAAATACACTAATTTGATATTCGACCTAATTTTTGTTAAATAATTTTTAACTTTTTTCCCAAAATAGCAAACGATCGTTAGTAGAATAAAGGCTAAAATACATTGTATTTATGCTGTAAGTCAATATCATAAAGGGTTTCAGGTTTTTCTTAAGTTGACAAATAAGCAAATAAAATATGTTTCTAATTGGCTTAAAGAAAAAATATCAAACGATTGCGGAAAAATTTGTGAAACTTTTACTTAATTTTAAATCATCAACTGATTGCTTATGACCAATACCACACTAAAATTGTTGGCACAACAATTACAACTGAGTATTTCCACAGTATCCAGAGCTTTGAAAGATCATCCAGATATTTCCGCAGCAACAAAAGCTAAAGTACATGCATTGGCTAATAGCATGGATTATGAACCTAATGCATATGCTATTCAGCTAAGAACGCAGAGCAGTAAAATATTTGGTGTGATTGTTCCAGCAATATCTAATTTATTCTATGATAGTTTTATTGCAGCTGTAGAAGAAGAAAGTAGAAAGAATGGTTATGCATTGATGATTTTACAATCAAGTAATCAGCCCGAAATTGAATTAGATAATTTAAAAATATTTAGACAAAATAGAGTGTCAGGTGTTTTTGCATGCTTGTCTGCAAATGCAGAAAATTTAGAGACTTATCAAAAGATGACAGAAAAAGAAATACCTGTGGTATTTTTTGATATTGTTCCCAAAGATAATAAGTTCACTAAAGTAAGGATGGCTGATGAGCGTTGTGCAATTATTGCTGCTGAAGAAATCATCAAAAGAAATGCAAAGAAAGTATTGGCCATTTTTGGTGATGCAGGATTATCTATTAGTCAAAAAAGAAAAAATGCTTTTCAAAATTTTATGGAAACCTATGCACCTAAAGTGCATTGTACCTATATCAATGCAAGTAGTAGCCTAGAGGCAGAAGATATTTTCAGGAAACAATATAGTAAAGCACAAAAGCCAGATACTGTATTTGCAATGACGGACGAAGTATTAATAGGCGTAATGAAAGCAGTACAGGCTTTAGAAATAAAAGTACCTTCTCAACTTGGAGTGATTGGAATCAGTAATGGTTTTATCCCTAATTTATACCATCCTAAGATTAGTTATGTAGAAACAAGTGGATATGAATTAGGTAAACTAGCTTTTGTACAAATGATGGCGAATTTAAAAGGTGGTAAGACATTAACCGAATTAACAGTCGAAGTGAAATTTGTTCCAGGAGAATCAATGTAACAATTAATATATTGCAAAATGTTAACCAAATACAAGGGATTTATTTTTGACTTGAATGGAACCATGGTAAATGATATGCCATACCATATTAAAGCTTGGCATGAAAAAATTATTGCACTCGGCGGTGATTTAACTTTAGAGGAAATGAAACACCAATGCTATGGGAAAAATGATGAACTATTGGAACGCATCTTCCCTGGCAAATATTCTTTAGAAGAGAGATTTAAAATTGGCAATGAAAAAGAAGCCATTTATAGAATTGAATTCAAACCCTCATTAAGATTAATAGATGGTCTTGATCAATTTTTAAAATGGGCAAATGAGCAAAACATACAAATGGCTATAGGTTCTGCAGCCATTATGGACAATATCAATTTTGTGATTCAGAATATGCATATTGATCATTACTTTAAGGCTATTATTAGTGCCAATGATGTTCAAGAAAGCAAGCCCCACCCTGAAACATTTTTACAATGTTCCAATGCTATTCAAATTGACCCAGCACATTGTTTGGTTTTTGAGGATACACCTAAAGGAGTAGAATGCGCTTTTAATGCAGGCATGCAATCTGTTGTTGTTTTAGGGGAACATCAAGCCGAAGAATTTGAACAGTTTGATAATGTGATACATTTTATCAAAGACTATAATGGCTTAGCTGATTTCTTATCGAAATAAATGATCACCATTGAACAACAGAGAATACTATTTGCTGATAATTGTCTCTTTCATACAACACGCCGATCTTTTTTCTAGTTAATTTAATCAAATCAGAATAAGCGGTAAAATCGCTTTTCATTTTAGAAGGATCTGATGTGCTATCAATGATTACTTTCTTTGACCAATGCACACCTTCGTCTTTACTTATAAATAAACTTAAATTATTTCTATACATAGTATCTGAGGCGTTGACAAAAGCCAAAATCGAACTACCTCTGTGTTTCCCAATATTCAATATGGCACCCTCAGATACAGGATCTGGTAATTGATATTCATAAAAAGCTTTACCAAAATGCGCTCCACCGTCATTACTATAAGCTGTTATTCTGGTTTTAATTTGGCCCTGCTGATTTCTTGCATTCAAAATCAATCTATCCTTGCTAATAAAAGCCGCAGTGGCTTCATTACTACCTTCCAAATCTAAGGAACTAGCTACCTTGAATGTTTTTCCATGATCGTCTGAATAATAACCATGTGAAGAATAATCTTTAAAATTATTTTGAGGTCCTCCAACTGAATGATTTGCTGCAATAAATATTCTTCCTTTATATTTTCCTTCTAAACACTGAGTGGCATGTCCAGGTGTATTGGCATATGTTCTCCAGTCTTCTTTGTTTTGATACACCCTGCCTTCTATTGAACCATTAGGGAAATGTACCTGATTGGTGATATTCACCGGATCCGACCAACTAACCCCCTGATCAATCGAGCTGATATACCATATTTCTCGTATGCCTTTTCCTTGTCTTAATTGACCTTCATGAACATTGCCTGTATTATAGAATAAGAAAATCTTACCTTGAGGATATTGGGGATCCAAGAGATCTACCATTGGCGCTGCATTGCCTGCTTGCAATATGCCGAAGCTTACAATTTTTTGAAGTGAGGACCATTTTTTACCACCGTCCGAACTTGTCTTCATCACAATATTCACATGGCCAAAATCACCTGCGCCATTGACCCTGCCTTCCGCGAAAGCAATAATCTTTTTATTGGGTAATTGAATAATAGATGGTATCCTAAAACTAGCATACCCTTCTTTTCCCGAAACAAAAACAGGCACTTTATCTTGCGCTTCAACTTGACTGAATGTTGCAAGAAAAACTATCACATACTGGAGTAAATTTTTCATCCTTTAGTTTTGATGTATAAGCTCATTTAAACGGCCTATGTCTGCGGGACTAGTTCTACAACAACCACCAATGGCTTTTGCGCCAGCTGCTAACCAAAGTTTAGCATAACTATTAAAATCTTGCGTACACCCATTCAATGGCTCCCATACCTTATCAACTGCATTATAAGTCTCTCCTTTATTAGGATAAACCATGATTGTCTTATATGTATTTTGCTTAGCAATTTTTATAAGTGATTCTATATATTGAGGTGCGGTACAATTCACTCCAACTCCAATAACTTCATCTGAGTCGTTCAATATTTTTATTGCATCTTCAAATAATTCTCCACTACATAAATGCTTATCATCTTTACAACTAAAGCTTACCCAAGCTTTTTTGCTAGGATGATCCGCGAGTAAATTTTTAATAGCAATGGCTTCTTCAACACATGGAATGGTTTCAAAAGCAATAATGTCTGCATCGGTTTGTTGAATAAGTGCTAGCCTTTCTTTATGAAATTCCATAAGTGTAGCTACACTTATATTTTGGTAACCAGTATATTCAGAACCATCTGCCAATGCAGCCCCATATGGACCAAGTGAAGCTGCAATCAAAGGAGTCAATAAAGATGTCTTATTTTGATTAGACCTAAAATCCTCTCTAGCTTCTATCGCTAATTGAACACTTAGTTTTAATAAATCTATTGCTTGTTCTTTTGTATAACCCTGTTTTTCAAATCCTATAAAACTTGCTTGATAAGAAGCAGTTGCAATAATATTCGCACCTGATTTTAAATAGTCCAAATGAACTTCTTTAATCAGTGCCGGATTTTCTTTTAATAATTTGGCAGACCATAAAGCATGATTCAAATTGGCTCCTCTAGCTTCTAATTCTGTTGCCAATGCTCCATCTAAAATAATAAAGCCTTGTTGTTGAATGATATTATCAAACAATGAAATCATATTGAACTATTATTTATTTACCAATACAGAATTTAGAGAAAATAAAATCTAATTGGTCCTCATTAGTTATTTGACCAGTAATGGTTCCTAGATAATGTAAGGCCTGTCTTATATCCAAAGCTAATAGATCTCCAGTTACTTCGTTTTGCAAACCAGTATCAACGTCATTTAAAGCATAGAGTAATCTTTTTAGAGATTCCACATGTCTCGCATTAGTAACAATAGTCCCTTCCTTATTCAAGCCAGTTCCAACTGCCTTATTAGTTAATACTGTTTTTAAGGATTCTATATTTTGCTTTTCTTTTGCTGCTATACACACTACTCCTTGCAAGAAAGGCTCGTTCAATATTGACTGGTCTTTTAATTGGTCTATTTTATTTGCCACTAAAATTAGCTTCTCTGCTTGCACATCTTTGGTCCATTCTCCAATTTGCGCACGTGAAGCTTCATTAATATCAAATAAGGCGATCACTATATCTGCAGCTTCAATTTTTTCTCTACTTTTTTCAATACCCATTTGTTCAATACTATCTTCTGTGCTAGATCTTATTCCTGCAGTATCAATCAACTTGTATAAAACCCCTTCTATGTTCAGATATTCTTCAACTGTGTCTCTTGTTGTTCCAGGAATATCACTAACCAAAGCCCTATTTTCATTTAGTAGGGCGTTTAGTAAAGTAGATTTTCCTGCATTAGGCTTTCCAACAATAGCAACCTGTACGCCATTCTTTATTACATTCCCCAACTTAAACGAATCTAATAGAGCTTGGGTTTTCTCTTGTAATTGGTGCACTAAAATTTCTAATTCTTTCTTATTAGCAAAAGCAACATCTTCTTGAGAAAAATCTAATTCTAATTCAATCAATGCTGAGAACTTAATAAGCTTATCTCTCATTAATTGAAGATCATTGGAGAACCCACCTTTTAAATTATACAATGCAGTTTTTCTAGCTGCCTCAGTATTGCTTGCAATTAAATCTGCCACTGCTTCTGCTTGCGTTAAATCTAATTTGCCATTCAAAAATGCTCTTTGAGTAAACTCTCCGGGCTTAGCCATTCTTGCCCCATGTTGCATAAATAATTGTAAAATTAAATCTTGTATATGGGGAGATCCATGACAAGATATTTCTACAACCTCTTCTCCAGTATATGATTTAGGTGCACGATAAATTGTAGCAACCACTTCATCAATCACAGCACCAGCATCTATTAATTTTCCAAAATGTACTGTATGTGTTGGTGCAGTAAGTAAAGATTTTTTGGAGAAAACTTTACTTGTAATTGCAATAGCTTCTTTCCCACTTAGTCTTATAACAGCAATTGCCCCTAATCCGGGCGCTGTGGCTAATGCAACAATGGTATCATTCCAAGTACTTAAATTCTCACGCATGCAACAAAGATAATTCCAATTGATGGGAATAAGGCCTGATAGTGGCTTGAAAAACAAAAGTCCCGCTCGAAGGCGGGACTTTAAAATCATTAGAGTTGTTTTTTAAGCCCCTAAATTTTTTCAACGGGGCTTGAAAAACAAAAGTCCCGCTCGAAGGCGGGACTTTGTTATATTGAAGTTAGACTTAAAAACTAATCTTCTGATACTTGGAATACAATTGCTTGTCTATGGCGGTAAATTACATTACGACCATTTTGAACAGCTGGTTTCCATTTTGGACCTCTAGAGATTACACGTACTGCTTCTTCTTTAGTGCCATATCCAGGATCGTTCTCAGCTCTTACATCACTGATTGAACCATCTCTTGATACAACGAAAGAAACAACTACTGAGTACTTTCCAGATGGAGCACCGTTTTCAACAGGTAAGTCTCTGTTTAAAGTTCTTTCAAGATATCTCACCCAACCTTGTTGTCCACCAGGGAACTCAGCTGGAATTTGAACCACTGTAAAGATCTTATCAGTCTCTTCTTCTGGAGGTGCTACCGGGCCTGTACTAGCTTCCACTGGAGCAACGATACCTTCGTCTTTTGTACCTTCTTGATTGAAAGCACCGATTTTAGTATCTTCTAATTTCTCCACTTCTTTGATTTCGTCTTCCTCTTTTACTTCCGCATCTTTTACGATTTTCGGAGGAGTAAATTTGGTTACTTCCACTTTTGGTGGCTCCACTTTTGGTGGAGGCGGAGGAGGTGGCGGTGGTGCTTTCTTCTCGTCTTGTGCCACATTCTCTAATGACATATCTACAGCCACGATTTCAGTCTTTGGCTTCTTGATACTGTTAGAGATAATAGCCATAGCGCCAAGAACAGCAACTACTGCAACCATTCCGATCAAGCCAGCTTTGATACGCTTATTATACGTTTTACGTAAATCATAAGCGCCATACTCCTTGTATCTTCCCTCAAATATGAGGTCTAATATATCGGCGGTTAATATTTTATTTGTCTCCATTTGTTAATGCTTTTAATTGCTTGTAGAAGGTTTTGCACTTGCGTCAGATAAATCAACCAGTTTAGCTTCGTCAGCAGTAATATCTACTAACGCATACTTTTTAACTACATTGATTGCCATTTCATCTAAGATATCGATTACGTTTTTATACGTACACTCTTTACCAGGTTTAATAACAACAACGAAGTCTTTCTCTGGATTCTCTGGATCGGTTGCTCTGCTTCTAACATCAGCTTTCTTTTTCATGATTACATCACGAATTGAATTTTCACCATTATAAGATGCAGACATAAAGTTATTACCAGAAGCGTCCACTTTTAATTGGCCTTCATAATAATAGATATGATTATCTGCTCCCATCATGATAGTTAAAACACCTGACTCCTTTGCTTTATTTTGGTCTTCAGGATTTACCTTATCATCTGGTAAAAACAATTTCATGGCTGTAGGTTGGCTCATGGTAGTGGTAAAGATGAAGAAGGTAATCAATAAGAAACCTAAGTCCACCATTGGCGTTAAGTCAACGCGCGTTGATAGCTTTTTTCCTTTCTTGACCCCTGGTCCTTTCTTTTTATGTCCACCACCCGAGGTATCTAATTCTGCCATATCGATAGCTTTTAATTAGTTATAAATTTAATTTTCCTGTTTTTCTCCACTCATAGATTTTTTCCATAATTCCGAACCCATAGGTGCGTTTTCAGGATTGGTAATCATTTGGAATTTCAAGATATCGTTCTTCTTTAATGCAGTGATTACATTTTTGAATGAAGGATATTTCGAAACATTGTCCCCTTTTAATAAAAGGTCCATTTTTGCACCAGCATATGATTCGTTCACTAGTTGTAACCAGGTAACTAATTCATTGTTTGTGCTATCCATTACTGGAATACCAGGTAATTGATCACCTTTTCTGTTTTCTTCTGGAATAGCTAAGAAAGATTTAAGTCCCGCAATTGGAGCACCAATAAAACCTGCTTTTTTGAAAGCAGCTACATCGATACCTAAGTTACGAGTTGAATTCAATGAATTCGCTATATCTTCTTTTCTTTGCTCGTCATCTAAAGTAAGAAATACTTTACCATCTTTTGTTATCGTAATTAGTACAAAATCTTTTGATGGAGCTACTTTAGAAGCCACCGAACTTGGTGTTTCTACAGCAATTGCTTCAGCAGGTTTGAATTTCGTAGTTAAGATAAAGAAAGACAATAAAAGGAAAGCCACATCGCACATGGCAGTCATGTCGATATTGGTACTCTTACGAGGTAATTTGGCTCTACCCATTGTATATTCTTTTAATTAAGTGTTATAAAGTTATTTCTACTATTTGTATTGAGCTGCGAAGCTTTGTGTTAATGTGAAACCAGACTCGTCAATACCATAAGTGATACCGTCGATGCTTGTTGTAAACACGTTATACATAATAATAGCAACAGCTGATGTACCAATACCTAATGCAGTATTATACAATGCCTCAGAAATACCTTGAGATAATTCACGAGCAGCTTCACCACCACCTTCTTCACCTAATTTAGAGAAAGAACGGATCATACCTAATACCGTACCGAACAAACCTAATAAAGTTGCTACAGATGCGATAGTTGATAAGAATACTAAGTTCTTCTCCAACATTGGTAATTCTAAAGCAGTTGCTTCTTCGATTTCCTTTTGGATACTTAATACTTTTTGTTCAGTGTCTAATTCTGTATTAGAAATCATTTCTTTGTACTTTTTCAAGCCAGACTTCATTACATTACCTACAGAACCTTTTTGCTTATCACATTCAGCGATAGCTTTGTCCACTTCTTTGTTAGCTAAATGGAATTGTACTTTACGGATGAACTCAGTAATGTTACCAGAACCAGCCGCTTTCTTGATAGTTAATAAACGCTCGATAACGAAAGTTAAAACGATCAATAAGTTACCAATCAAGATAGGTACAACGATACCACCTTCATACATTTTTGTCAAGTTACCTTTTGGTCCCTTGTGTGCAGGCCAGAATCCGCCAGCAGGGTCAGGAGTTGTGAAGTTAGATGCATTACCTAGCACAAAACGCCAGATTACGTATCCTAATACAATACACACAATCGGTGCTAAAGTTGCAACTAAGTTTCCGCCTTTTTGAGGCTGCGCCGCAGTCTTTGAAGCAGCAGTTGCAGTTGGTTTAGTTAAATCAGCCATGATTCAATTGATTTTTGGTTTTAAATAAAAAATTTATAATAAGATGATATCCTTTTGACTATTGTTTTAGATTTCACTCAAATCCTCCGCACTAGTTTCTAAGGGGTTACAAAATAAGTAATTTATTGAATGAACCAAATTTTAGGGCTGATTTTTATATAAAAAATGCCCTAAACTAACTTCTGTTGGTAGTTTGGTATTTTTTTTGTATAATCTTTATACACAAACGCTCTGTGCATTTATAAGAAAATTACAGCAATTACTATTCTTTGTGTCAAGATGACAAATAGCTTTAATAATAAGGAAATCTATCCTTTTTAATTACTCGTAACGTAAAGCATTGATAGGGTTCAAAGAGGCTGCTTTCATAGCTGGATAAATACCCGCAACCAAACCCACTACCGTACATATTATGATACCAATAGCTACCCATGCCCAAGGAATAACAAAGCCGGTATTTAAGACCATGCTAAATATATTTCCCACCAATACGCCAAGGATAATCCCAAATATGGCACCTAAAATACTAATCAAAATACTTTCAAATAGGAATTGACGGCGTACATCCTTTTTCTTGCCTCCCAAGGCCTTGATTAATCCTACTTCTCTTGTTCTCTCATTAACTGCTACTAACATGATATTCATTAAACCAATTGCTGCACCAATTAAAGTAATCATTCCAATGGCACCAGCAGCACCGCTAATACCTGCTAAAAAGCCAATAAACATTTCTGCAAATTTATCACTCTTGTCAATGACAAAATTTTCTGTCTCTGTAGGGATCAATCTTCTTGCCTTACGCATTTGATCTGTAGCTTCACCAATGGCAGGTTCTAATTCTGCAACATTATTCACCATAACTCCAATTTGATAAGAAGAATTGGACTGATATTGTCTTAGGTTTTTTAAAGAAGTAATGATCACATCATCTTGTCTAAGCATTGCACTTGATCCTTTTGATTTCAATAGACCAATGACCCTGTATGGCTTTCCTGAAACCAATATGATTTTATCAACTGATTTTTCTGGTTTTGAAGGGAAAAGTTTAGTAGCCACATTACTTCCAATTACTGCCACGTTTCTGCCACTTTGCAAATCCACCGAATTTAAATTTCTTCCCAAAGAAAGCGTGTAACCACTGACAGCTAAATAATTTTCGTCTGCGCCAAACATAGCTATTTGAGGATTGGTCTTTTTGTTTTTATAATGCAACTCATTATTGCCATTACCTCTTCTGTATACAGAAACCTGCGCTCTATTAAAACCATAATGTTGCTTAAAATAAATAGACTCTTCTAATCTTATTACTTTATCCAAATTGGATTTTTTTTCTTTCTTCCCCTTTTTTGTTTTAGAAAACTCTTCTCCTTGATTTGGCCCACCCATTCTAGCATTCATTTCTTTGTACCTAATACTAAAAGCATTAGCGCCCATAAAAGAGAAATTTTCTTTTAAACTTTGGTTCATGGCAGAAATAGCAGTAATAATTCCAATCAAGGCCATGATACCAAAAGCAATAATTGCTACTGTGATACCTGTTCTTAATTTATTGCTTTTAACTGTTCGCCAAGCCAATACAAAAGAATCCTGAAGGGTCATAATACAAAGTTTATCTGAGACCTAAAGGTAGCACAGATTAAACAATGCAAGAATCTATAGCCAGTTTATTTGAGGAACGGCTAAAAGTATAGATAATTGAACAAAAGGTTAGGTAAAACGCCTAAAACCAATAGAATAACCGCTAAAACCAACAATTTGTAGGTGTACATTTTTGGCAATTCTTTAATTGCTGGCGTACCTGGTACAAAGTACATGGCTTGAATTAGTTTGAAATAATAATACACACTAATCGCTGCAAAAAGGATGGCAATAATAACAACCCATAAACCAGCACCTGCAGTTAAAATTGCATTTAGCATATAATATTTTGCAAAAAAGCCACCAGTTAAAGGAATACCAGCTAATGATAACAAGAAAATAGTAGTTACAAAAGCTAATAAAGGATTTGTTTTAGACAAGCCATTAAATGCTTCGAAACTGTATTCTTTCATTTTTACCAACACAGCAAAAATGCCAATAGAGGCAATAGAATATACAACTGCATATAAAAGAATTCCTTCATTTGCAAAATCAGAAACGCCATATAAAGCGAATAACATAAATCCCGCTTGAGCTATACTTGAATAAGCCAACATTCTTTTTACACTTCTTTGAAAAACAGCAGAAATATTACCGATCAATAAAGTAGCTATAATGACAAAAGTCAATAATAGTTGCCAAGAATATCCAAGTGCTTTAGCTTGAACATGAAATATAGAGATAAAGGCAATGAATCCTGCAGCCTTAACAATTGTAGCCATAAAGCTTGTGAATACTGTTGGAGCACCATCATACACATCTGGAGTCCAAAAATGGAAAGGCGCTGCAGATACTTTGAAATTCATTGCTGCAAAAATCAAAATTAATCCAGCTGATAATAAGTACTGCTCCATTGCCATGCCTTTAGAAGGGATGATAATTGGGGCTTCTAATCTAAAACTACCAATAGCTCCATAACAAAAAGTAATCCCTAATAATAAAATTCCAGTCGAGAAAGAACCCATTAAGAAATACTTTAAAGAAGCTTCATTGCTTAACAAGTTTTTCTTATCAGAGCCTGTTAAAATATATAAGGGTATTGATAAAATTTCAATTCCAATAAACAACATTAATAAATTATCAAAAGAAGTTAAAATACTTGCGCCACATAAAATAAAGAAGAACAATGCATAGAAATCTGCAGATTGATGACCGATAGCCTCAATCTCTTCTGCGTTGATCCATAAATACAAGAAAGTGATAGCAAATAGTAAAGTATTGGCATATAAACCAAATCTAGAAAAAGACAACATTCCTTTTGTATCTAAGCCTACTACATACCAGCCGTTTAATTGTGCTAGATTAGCAAATATTAATACTAATAAGCCTACCAAAGCAATGTTCTTTTTTAGACTTTCACTTTTTAGTCCCCAAGAACAAAACATTAATACCACACCTAATAAAGCAGAAACTATAATTGCATTCATTGCTAATTCTTTTAATTTATTTTACAAACAATTGTAATAAAGTATCTTTTGTTAAATCGAATAATGGTTGAGGATACACACCTGTTGCAAACACGATAATGATCAATACAATTAAAACTGCTTGCGCAGATTTATTGGTTGTCATTTTTTGTATTGCCGTACCTACTTCACCATAAGCACATTTTTGCACCATATTTAATGTATAAATAGCTGCCAATACTACACTCACTCCTGCAGCAGCAGCCATCCATGGATTTACTTGGAATAAACTATTAAACATTAAAAACTCTCCTACAAATGCGTTGGTTAAAGGCAAGGCAATATTTGCAAAAGAGAAAGCCACTAAAAGTATAGCTAAAGTTGGTTGCTTTTTAGCCAATCCGCCCATCTCGGATAATAATTTTGTGCCAGCTTGTTGTTCTATAATATCCGCGATAATCCATAAACCTAATACATTGATACCATGAGAGAATAATTGTATCAAAACACCTTGTGTTCCAATTTCATTATTAGCAAACAATGCAGCACTCATTAAACCGATATGTGCGATAGAAGAATAAGCGATTAATTTTTTGATATTGTCTTGACGAATCGCAATAAAGGAAGCATATAAAACTCCAATAATCGATAAGATCATTACAATATTGGTGTGCGCTGCGAATGCAATAGGAAACAATGGCATCAACCATCTTAATATACCATACAAGCCCATTTTAACCATTACCGCACTCAATACCATCGTCACCGAAGTAGGTGCTTGATCATAAGCATCCGGCTGCCAAGTATGCAAAGGAAATATGGGCATCTTAATAGCAAAGGCAATAAAGAATAATGCAAAAGCAGTTACTTGTTGCATATTCGTTAATCCTGCGTTTTTAAAAGATTCAATAGAGAAGCTATGGTCTTTGGTATGCATATACATATATATTATACCAATTAACATAAATAAAGAACCTAGGAATGTATAAATAAAGAATTTAAAAGTAACTGCGATTCTTCTTTCCCCTCCCCATAAAGAGCATAAGAAATACACTGGAATCAAAGCCAATTCCCAGAAGAAATAAAATAACATTGCATCTCCTGCCAAGAACACACCCATTAATCCAGCTTGCGTAAACAATAGTAAGGATAAATAAATATTTTTTTGTGCTACCTGGTTTTTGCTTGTTGCAATAAAAATTGCCGGAAAGCTAATGGCAGTCAATAGTACTAAGATCTTCGCCAATCCATCTGCTTGTAAAACAAATCGACTATTCAATACTTGTAACCAAGTTAAATCTACCGCACCTACATTAACAATAATAATATTCACTGCAGCAGCTAAACTGGCTATGCCAGCAAGAATGGCTATTTCTTGTGCTCTTTTTTCATGCTTTACGAAAAGCAAAATAATGGCAGCAACTATTGGTATGATTAAAAAAGAAAGTAAAAACATTTTTCCTAATTATTTATTTGTCATTTTAAAAAGAAATCTAAGTATTGCTATATCATTAAACCAAAGTACGATCATTAAAACCAATGACAATACCATGAATAAAATATAATATCCTACTTGACCGCTTTGAATTAATCTTATTTGTCTTGCACTGTATTGTACCAATTTGCCCGTACCATTCACTGCGCCATCAATCACTTTTTTCTCTACCACTTCTTTCAAAAATCCTGCTAATTTATTCAATGGTTCTACAATGGCATTATTATAAAGCTCATCTATGTACCATTTGTTTTGCAAGAATTTACCCAAAGCAGTTTGAGGCTCGGCATCTACTTGCTTTTTATATCTAGTTATAGCAATTAATAAAGCTATAATAGCAATACTCACAGATACGCCCATTAATATCCACTCAGTTGAATGTGATAAATGTGCTTCATGTTGTTCTCCAATGATTGGCACTAGTTGATGTGCTAACCAATGGTTACCACCCATTAAACTTGGAATACCCAAAGCGCCTGCAGTTACACTTGCTATGGCCAATAAAACCAAAGGCAAAGTCATTGACGCTGGACTTTCATGTAAATGATGTTCTTGCTCATGCGTGCCTCTGAACTGACCTAAGAAAGTAGTTGCATATAAACGGAACATATAAAAAGCAGTCATCGCTGCACCTATCACACCTAATGCCCAATAGATTGGACTTTTTGCAAATGCAGCTGCTAAGATTTCATCCTTAGAGAAGAACCCACTAAATGGAGGAACACCTGCAATAGCGATACAACCTAATAAAAAAGTTAAATGTGTTATAGGCAACTTAGCTTTCAAGCCCCCCATTTTACGGATATCTTGCTCATGATGCATTGCATGAATTACAGAACCAGCGCCTAAGAATAATAATGCTTTAAAAAATGCATGTGTAATTACATGGAACACTGCACCAGAGTAAGCACCTACTCCTAATCCCAAAAACATATAACCTAATTGACTTACTGTTGAATAAGCCAATACCTTTTTAATATCATTTTGTTTAATTGCAATGGTTGCAGATAATAATGCCGTGCTAATACCTACAATTGCAATTACATGTTGTGTTAATTCACTAGCACTAAATAAAACATTTGCTCTAGTAATCATATAAATACCTGCAGTAACCATGGTAGCTGCATGGATTAATGCAGAAACTGGTGTTGGACCTGCCATCGCATCTGGAAGCCAAGTAAACAAAGGAATCTGAGCACTCTTTCCCATTGCACCTACAAACAATAATAAGGTGATAGCAGTAATATCTGTAGTACTTAATTTAGCCATACTCTCTGCTGTAAAAACTTCTCCATAGCTTACAGTGCCTAATTTTACTATTAACCAAAATATAGCTAATAAGAAACCTAGGTCACCGATTCTATTCATAATAAACGCTTTCTTAGCAGCATAATTAAATGCTGCATTAGAAAACCAATAGCCAATTAATAAATAAGAACATAAGCCAACACCCTCCCAGCCAATAAACATAATCACAAAGTTGTCTCCTAAAACCAATAACAACATAGAGAAGATAAACAAATTCAAATAGGCAAAGTAGCGCGCATAATGAGGCGCTTCTTCCTCTTTCATGTATGCAGTAGAATACAAATGGATTAAAGAACCCA